>NC_019793.1:600000-860000 GCF_000317835.1 Deinococcus peraridilitoris DSM 19664
CGGGGAATCAATGTGGCGGGTTGATTGTGCTGATGGGCAAGTGTTGGTGTAGGCAGGTTCTTGACCGACCTGTAAAAGTGGCACAACCGTGACACAACGCCGAAGGATCTAGGCGGGATCAGGAGGGTTGCAGAGAGCAGCAGAATCACAGAAAGCGTGTCTGGGAGGGCGTCAGTGATCTCAGGAGTTCTATGGAGTGAATGTAGAGAATCAACTTTTAATCAGCGGGTCGTAGGTTCGAGCCCTACGCAACCCACCAAACAAGAACCCCGTTTCGAACGGGGTTCCTCTGTTTTGATCATGGCAGAACTTCCCTGCTCCTCCAGGCGTCCTGCCGGATTCAGGGACAACGCCTCAACACGAGTTAAAGACAACACCAATCAAAGACCAACCTCAAAACCGAGTGCATCTGTCAGGCTCGTCATGTGGGCAAGAATGACGCGCGCGTCGTAGATCTGTTTGCCGATGCATTATGGCTTTCACGCGTGACCCGGAATAAACATTCCATCGAGCAGTGGTACGAGCTTTGGGAGATCCTCAAACAGACGCCCACGGAGGAGCAGCCTGTGCTGATCCCCGCAGTGGAGGAACTGATTCGCAAAACCGATCGACGCCGGACTCCACGCTCCGAGTAGAGCGTGGAGTCCGGCGCGAATCAGACTTCGTTAGCGGGTGACGACACCCGAATGGGAAAGCAGCTCGAGTTTGCCCTGAACATCCTGCTTGAGGGCCAGGTAATCGCGGTGAAAGAGGCGCAGCCCTTCGATGAGCTTCTCGCCGGCCATCTGGTTCTCCACGAGGGCCCAATGGAAGACCGCTTCGGTGATGGCCTCCTGCTTCGCACTGGCCGTTCCTTCGGGCATGAGCTGCCGCTCCAGCACGCCCTGATCCTGATCGAGTTCAGCGAGCAGGGCCGGGCTGACCGTCAGGCGATCACAGCCGGCCAGCGCTTCGACCTGCGCGGCGCTGCGAAACGAGGCGCCCATGACCACCGTCTGATAACCCTGCTCCTTGAAGTGCCGGTAGATGCGCTTCACACTCTGCACGCCAGGGTCTTCATCGACCGGGTACGACTCGCGCCCCTCGGTTTTCTTGTACCAGTCGGTGATACGCCCCACAAAAGGCGAGATCAGAAAGGCACCGGCCTGCGCGCAGGCGACGGCCTGCTCCAGTCCGAAGACCAGTGTCAGATTGCAGCGAATACCCTCGCGTTCCAGCACCTCAGCGGCGCGAATTCCTTCCCAGGTCGCGGCAAGTTTGATCAGAATGCGTTCCTTGCCTACCCCCTGCTGCTGGTAGAGCGAGATCAAAAAGCGCGCCTTGTCGATCATGGCGTCCGTGTCAAAGGAAAGCATCGCGTCCACTTCGGTCGACACGTCACCTGGAACGAGCCTCGTCAGCTCCACGCCAAAACGCACCGCCAGCCGGTCGAGGATCACTTCGGTCGTGTCACCTGCCTGGGCGGCCTGTTCGATCACGTCACGGACGAGTCCGGCGGATTCCGGCTGCTGTGCGGCCTTCAGGATTAGCGAGGGATTGGTGGTGCAGTCGCGGGGGCGGAATCTGGAAATGGCGCCCAGATCTCCGGTGTCCGCCACCACCACCGACAATTGGCGCAGTTGCTCCAGTTTACTTGACATGCTCGGCCTCCCTTGGGGCGACGCGCTTCAAAAGGTGGCGCGACGTGAATGGGTTTTATGACGACGGTACGGATCAGACAGCGTCGAAGAACACTCGCGGATTCTCCGAAAGCATGCCGAGTGCACCTCTGCCCGTCAAGTCTGACCGGCGTTGCGTCCCATGAACGGACGGTCCGTTCATGTCTGCCATCATGACCCATCCCGGCAACCGACACTGTTCAGCGCTCCCGGCGACGGTCAGTCAGGTCCACCTGCAAGCACTACACCACCGCTGCCTGACATGACCCACGAACCAGAGGGCGGCCCTGCACACGCAGGCGACGCACACCAAGACAGACGGCCGCATGGGCTCAGCCGCACAAGCGGGGCACAACGCCCGCCACCACCGACCACCCGGGCGCGTCAGAAGTTGGCGACCTGGTCTTCTCCGAGAGCGCTTCCCAGCATCACGGGTTTGAGCTGCCTGCCGACCTGCCGCACCACGCCCTCTGGCGGTGTGATCGACTGCTGCTCCGCCGGACGGAAAAGGTCACGCCGTTCGTGCAGATACCCGTGCAGCAGCACATCGAATTCCACCAGCCCACCGGACTGCAGGTATTGCTGCTCGCACGCGGTAGAGTTTCGTCCGGTCAACTGAACGCACAGGTCCTGCAGGACGTCATGAATGCGGCGCTCATCGCGTGGAGAGGCAGACAATAGGCTTTTCATCAGTTCATAAGTGTCATTGCAAAGCTCTTCGAGCCACATGCTTCAGGCTAGCGGGGAGTCTTGCAGAACACCTATTAGGCGCCCATAACCGGACCTAGAGCCAGCATTCAATTCTGACGGGGGCGTCAGCGGGCCCAGGCTGACCGTCGAGACGCCTCAGGACTACCCGCTTGGGAAGTGCGCCTGTGACGGGAAACGCAGGCCGGATGTCGTACCCGACATCGGGGTGGCCGGGCAGGGAGCGCGTTCGACACCGCGCGGCTATGGTCCGCGTGGCTTGCGGGTATACAACCAGAGCTGATAGGCATTCCACAAAAACATCACGCTGCAAAGCGCAAAGAACGGCCAGTTCTCCTGCCTCGCCGTCGAGATGGCGAGCACCCCCCACAGCGCGGCCAGCAACATGGTGATCCAAACCCGCCACTGCGGAACATCAGGCCTCACGTGCGTACCGCCTCATGCCCGATACCTTAGCAGACCTTGCCGTGCCCGCATCTGACGGAGCCCTGAGGTGACCGTTGCGTGAAGAGCCTTGCCACCTGCCGCTCAAGACGATTTTCTAGCCTGAGCCCAGGAGGATCGACATGAGCGACGAGAAGACTCCGGCAGCGACCGGCCACGGCAGCCACGGCGAACAGGAGGGCCAGCTCACCGGTTCCGGCGTGGCAGACAGCGCTTCAGACGGTGGAGAAGCATCAAGCTTCAATTCGCGCAAGGGTGGCGGCGGCCCGGTGGGCGCGGACATCGGTGGTCAGGGAGGAACGGGAGCCAGTGGCAACGCCCTGCCTGAAGAAGGTCCTGCGCGACCCAGTCAAAAAGACGAGTGACGCTGGGCACCATTTTGTGTTTGCGCTAGGGTAACGGCATGCCTTCTGAAGACACCCAAGCGAGTGCTGCCGACGCGCTTTACGCCAAAAAGCTGGGCCTGGCCATTCTCAGCGTGCTGCAGGACAAGGGCGTCCTCAGCAGCACGGACGTGAACACCATTCTGCTCGCCGTAAACCGCTCGGTTCAGCAAAGCGCCAAACCCAGCGAAACGGGCGCGTCCGTACCACAAATCGACATGGAGCTTTGACGTCGGAATCACCCCGGGGGCTTCATGGTGTTGAAGCACCGGATTAAACATTGCCGTCTAGCCTACCGGTATGACGCCTTTTCACGACCGCACTGACGCCGGGCGGCGACTTGCGTTGAAACTGGAACACCTGCGCGGCGCGCCAGGTCTGCTGGTGCTGGGTCTGCCGCGTGGGGGAGTCCCGGTGGCGTTCGAGGTGGCCGTGCACCTCGGGGCACCCCTGGACGTCATGGTGGTTCGCAAACTGGGCGCGCCGGGACACGAGGAGTACGCGGTGGGCGCGATCGGACCGGGGGGCGTGCGGGTGGTACAGCAAGACGCCCTGCGCTTCCTGCGGGTCTCCGAAGCAGCCCTGCAAAGCGTGACCGAGCGCGAAAGCCGCGAACTGCTGCGCCGCCAAGCCGTGTACCGCTCTGGCAGGGGACCACTGCAACTCGCAGAGCGCACGGTCGTGCTGGTCGATGACGGGCTGGCCACCGGCTCGACCATGTACGCCGCCATCGAGGCCACGAGAAAGGCGGGCCCCCGGCGGCTGGTGGTCGCGGTGCCCGTAGGAGCGGGTGATACCTGCCGGGAACTGTCGCGGGTCGTGGATGAGGTGGTCTGTCTGTCGCAACCCGAGCCGTTTCACGCCGTCGGGCTGTGGTACCGGAATTTCGACCAGACCAGCGATGAGCAGGTGATGGCGCTGCTCGCCCACGCACCTGACGGCACAGTGCCAGGAAATGACAGTACAAGAACATGACGGTGCCGGAAAACGGAGGTCAATATGACGGCAAATGACACCCTGAGTCTTGTTCGCGCCGTGGCGCGTCCGCTGTACGGCGGCTCAGATGATTACGGTGACCTGCTTGAAGCCATCGGAGACGCCCGCTTCGTGTTGGTCGGCGAAGCGTCGCACGGGACCCACGAGTTTTACCGTGAACGGGCGCGTATCACCCGGCGCCTGATCGAGGAGCGCGGCTTCACGGCGGTGCTGGTCGAAGCAGACTGGCCTGACGCCTACCGCGTGAACCGCTATGTGCGCGCTCCGGCCCTGGAAGGAGAGAGCGAGAGCAGCGACGGCAGCGCCCTGGACGCCCTGGGTGACTTTCAGCGTTTCCCGCAGTGGATGTGGCGCAACGAAGACGTTTTACATTTCGTGGAGTGGCTGCGTGAGCACAACACGCGTCACGCGCAGCAGGGGAGCGTGGGTTTTTACGGAATGGACCTGTACAGCCTGCACCGCTCCATGGAAGCGGTGGTGCAGTACCTCGACCGCGTGGATCCGGAGGCTGCGCGCCGTGCCCGTGAGCGCTACGCCTGCTTTGAGGATTTCGGGCACGAAGGCCAGACGTACGGCCTGTACACCAGCCACGGCAGCGAACCCTGCGAGGGCGCAGCGGTGGCGCAGCTGGTGGAGTTGCAGCGCCGCGAGCCGGAACTGACCGCCGCAGGCGCACTGGCGCACGACGAGCACTTTTATGCCGAGCAGAACGCCCGGCTCGCCCAGAACGCCGAAGGGTACTACCGGGCCATGTACCGGGGGCGCAATGAATCATGGAATCTGCGTGACACCCACATGGCCGATACCCTCGATGCCCTGGCCGAACACCTCGAAAGCCAGGGGCAACGCGCGCGGATCGTGGTGTGGGCGCACAACTCGCACCTGGGCGACGCGCGGGCGACCCAGATGGGACGCGGCGGTGAACTGAACGTCGGGCAACTTGTACGCGAGCGGCACCCGGGCGAGGTCTACAACATCGGCTTCAGCACCTACACGGGCACGGTCATGGCCGCAGACGACTGGGGCGAGCGCCCCAAACGCAAACGGGTCCGGCCCGGTTTGCGCGGCAGCTACGAGGAGTTACTGCACGAAGTCGCCGCGCACCTGCCCAGTCCCAACTTCTGGGTGAATCTGCGCGACACCAACAGTGGCACGCAAGTCCTGCGTGAAGAGCGGTTGCAGCGCGCGATCGGGGTGATCTACCGGCCGGAAACCGAACGCTGGAGCCACTATTTTCACGCCAGCCTGCCCGAGCAGTTTGACGCGATTCTGCACTTTGATGAAACGGACGCGGTCGTGCCCCTGGACGCCCCACGCGCGAACCGTGACGAAGAGGCGCTGCCCGACACCTTCCCCACCGGACAGTGAGCCAGGAGAATCGCCCGCCAGCCGTACTGTCTGCCTGGCGGGCGATTCTCAGGCAGCCACTTCACCGGTCATGGCGGTCGCGCGGCGCACACGGCCAACTGGCCAATGAGCGTCCCGCTCCGTCAAACCCCGCCGGAGGCACTCAGCCGTCTTCGTTATCCGGTTCGGTGAACCCGGACAGCTGGGTCTGATGCAGTCTGCCGATCAGCTCAGTGGGCGTTTCGTTGTTTTCAGCTGAAGATGCCTCCGGCGCCTCCGGTGCATTTTCGGGCAGGGTGGTCAGCACCACCTCGCTTTCATCTGGCGTGTCCTGAGGGCGGCTCTGGTCGTCGTTCATGTTCTCCCCTGTGTTCCTGCGGTTCTGGCAGCTGTGCATTCAGCGGGAATACCGGTCACTGGTCTTCAAGTTCACCGGTGGGTGCCGTGCCCGCCATGTCCGTGTCGGCGTTCAGGGTGCCGGGCATTCCACCCATTCCGCCTGTCCGGCCTCCCGTACGCGCCGAGTCGAGCGTGGTGCCGCGGTCGCTGCCCTGGGTGGAACTGCCGCCCTGACGATCGAGGTCGGTGGCGTCCGAAGCGGGATTGGCGTTTTTCTGGGCATCGGTCATGAGGTTGCTCCTTTGGGACTTTCCTGTATTGTTTGCCCTTCCGGCCAGCAGAGCTTGAGAAGGTGCGCAAGACGCTTTGGCCGTCGTGTCATGCGCTGGCCAAGCACAACGTCAGTGTGGGCATGGGCGCGCTAGGGTGTAGAAGGTGCGGGAGATGAAGTGGTGGCTGACGCTGGGCGCAGGCATGTTGTTCGCCCTGAGCGCTTACCTTTCGCTGGGACACAGCGTTCGCGTGCCGTATGACCTGGTGGTATACGGTGGCACGCCGCAAGGTGTTACGGCGGCCGCAGCTGGCGCCCGGGAAGGCCTCAACGTGTTGCTGATCGAGCCGGGCGGCACGCTGGGCGGAGTACTGACCAAAAGCTGGCTCGCCACACTCGATCTCACGTATGACGCCGAAGGAGAGCCCCTGTACGGCGGACTGTTCCGGCCGTTCTTCCGCAAACTTCAGCATGACGTGTCCTTCGATGTGGCGAAGGCAGCCCGGGCGCATCGTGAAATGCTGCGTGATGCGGGCGTACACCTGAAGCTGAATACTGCCGTACGGCAGTTCAGGCAGGACGGTCCGCTGCTCAGCACCTTGATCCTCGCAGGAGGGCACGGTAACCATGCCGTGCAGGCCCGGTACGTCATTGACGCCACGGACACGGCCGAACTGGCGGCGCAGACAGGTGCGCGTTTCACGCTGGGGCGTCAGGACACCGGCCTGGATGACCGGCAGATGGCCGCGACCCTGGTCTTTCGCCTGGAAGGTGTGACGTGGTCAGCACTGGCCGAACAGCTCGCCCTGGAGGGGCAGGTGCTCGGGAACCGTGCGCAGGTGCACGGCCGCAGTGGTCGTGGTCTTGGCAACGTCACGCAGGATTACGTGCCCAGTGATCCTGAGCGCTTCTATTTACGTGGCCTCAATGTTGCCCGCCAAGATGACACAAGCCTGCTGGTCAATGGTCTGCTGATCTTCGGCGTGGACGGCACGAATGCCGATTCACTGAAGCGGGCCCACGAGGACGCCCGGCACGAAGCCGAGCGTGTCACGTTCTTCCTGCGGCGCGCTTTACCGCAGGTATTTGGCGGCGCTGTCCTGCGAGGCGTGGCGCCCGAGTTGTACGTGCGTGAAAGCCGCCATCTTCTGGGCCGCTACCGCCTGAAAGCCGACGACGTCCTGTACGGTCGGCGTTTCCCGGACGGTGCCGCGCTTGGCGGGTACGCTCTCGACGGACAGATGTATCTGCCGGGTGAAGCAGCCTACGGGCTGGGGCGACCGGCGCCGTATCAGGTGCCCTTACGCGCGCTGTTGCCTCAGCACGGGCCGACGAACTTGCTGGTGGTATCACAGGCGGCTTCGTTCGACAGTGCCGCCGCCTTTTCCGCACGGGTGGCGCCGCTGCAAATGGCGCTCGGACAGGCGGCTGCCTTGAGTGTCGTGCTCGCCAGGCAGGAGCGCGTGGCACTTCCCGCCCTGGTAGAGCACGAACGTAGCCTGGCACGGTACAACAAGCTTCTGACGCTTCGCGGAGTACGGCTCGAGGCGCCCGGCCCTCGCGGAAACGAAGAAGACGCCAAGCACGAGTCCTTTCCCACGGCGCGAGCGCTGTTGCAACGAGGCCTGTTCGGCGCGCCTGGCAGTACGCCGGGCGACCTGCGCCTCGATGACCCCATCACGGCGCGGGCGTTCCTGAACAGCCTCCAGCATCTGATGGCGGCAACTCCCGTTTCCGGCCAGGAGAACGGCTCTCATCGTGAGCTGTTTTCGTCATGGCGTGCACGTGTGGGCGCGCATCCCCTCGACAAGCTCAGCCACGCACAGGCCCGAGAGATCCTCGTCAGCATCGGGCGGCCTTCGGCATACCTGAATTCCTCTGAAGAACTGCTCCTGCGGGGTGAGTCCGCCGAAGTCTTGTGGGCGCTGTTTCAAACCCGCTGATGGCTTGAGCATGCCGGGCGGCAGCGTCGGAGAAAGCCTGAGCGGACAGATGATTGGGAGGGCAGCTGCAATCGGTCGGCGCGTATGTGTTCAATCCAACTCGATCAGGAACCAGCGGTACCTGGCAAGTCCTCAGGGCAGAACGACCCAACGTGGTCGTTCTGCCCTGAGGACTCATGCTGCGTGTTGGCTGCGCTCGCTGTTCTTACTTGCCAAGCCCTTGCAGGAGGCGCTGAGCTTCCTGGAGGTGCTGCTGAATGCTCGGCAGCATCTGGCTGGTGAAGGTTGCAATGAGGCGCCTGGGATCGTTGTTCTGATTTTGATTGGCGTTGCCCGTCGTGCCACCCGTCGCTCCGGTACCGCCCGTGGTGCCACCGGTCGCGCCGGTTCCGCCCGTGGTGCCACCCGCCGTGCCGGTGCCGCCGGTTCCCGTGGTTCCGGTCGTGCCGCCAGTCGTGCCAGTTCCACCCGTACCACCGGTTCCAGCTGTACCACCAGTGGTGCCACCCGTCGTGCCGGTAGTTCCGCCCGTCGTGCCACCGGTCGCACCAGTTCCGCCAGTCGTGCCGGTGGTGCCACCGGTTCCCGTGGTTCCACCGGTGGTACCAGTTCCCATGGTGCCACCGCCCGTGGTACCGGTTCCTGTCGTGCCGCCTGTACCACCGGTACCACCCGTCGTGCCACCCGTTGTACCACCGCTTTGTTGGCCGCCCCCGGTATTGCAGTTATTGACGCCGGAACCCGACTGACCACCGGAGTTGCCGCTACTGAACAGCGTTCCATCGCAATAGCGCTTGTAGAGATCTACCGTCTCACGGTGGGCGGCGACCTGTTGCGTCATGTAAGCAGCGTCAAACGCCGTACCGGTCAGACGGCTGAGGGTGTTGATGTTCTGCAGCTGCTGGGTATTCGGCTGTTGCGGCAGCCGCCCGCCGAATTGCCGGGCAAGCGCGGTAAGCTGCTGCGAGGACCGCTGATGCTCGCGGATCATCCGTTGCGCGTACTGAACGACTGCCTGATTCTTGGAGTTTCGTACAGCAAGCTGCGAAGAACGAATTTCGTACTGGTCACTGCGTGCGGCCTTGTCCAGGAAGCAGATCTGGTTGTTGTCGAGACCACGTAGCGTTTGCGCGCCGCTGGCCGCACCGCCCGTCGTGCCCCCAGCTCCCGTGGTCCCAGTACCACCAGTGGTGCCACCGGTCGCGCCGGTACCTGTTCCCGTCGTGCCGCCCGTGGTGCCACCGGTTCCAGCTGTACCACCAGTGGTGCCACCGGTCGCTCCGGTACCGCCCGTCGTGCCACCGGTCGTGCCAGTTCCGCCCGTGGTGCCACCCGCCGTGCCGGTACCGCCGGTTCCCGTGGTTCCGGTCGTGCCGCCGGTCGTGCCAGTTCCACCCGTCGTGCCACCCGCCGTGCCGGTACCGCCGGTTCCCGTGGTTCCGGTCGTGCCGCCGGTCGTGCCGCCTGTCGCCCCGGCACCACCTGCCGTGCCGCCAGTAGCCTGACCAGTCGCCACGAGGCAAGAGATTTCCGGCATATTGCCACCCTGTTGGTTACCAGACTGGTTCTGTTGATTATTTTGTTGTGCAGTTGCAGAAAAACCAAGGGCGAGCATTGAGGTAAGTGTTAAGCACGTCAGGGTATATTTCATGTTGGCTCCCTACATAACAGAAAAGAATGGTATGCTTGCAGTTTAGCACTGCATCCACAAATAAACGGTGTCCAACTGTCTATCAGAGACTCCTATGATATCCTCGGCGACCTCCTTAATACACAAACTGGCACTCGACATGTATCTCCTTTTGTCTATCTCGCACGGGTGTTTGTCTTTGGCGAAGCGCATAAATTACGCTTCATCCGTTTACCAGAGCAGCGTTCAGTTCGTTAAAGCCGAGCCAATGTTCGCCCCTGCGCACTTGGGCCCTTTTGAATTTGCCGTCTCCTCGCAGCCATACGCAGGCAGGCGAAGTCGGTGTGCAGGCCGTCCGCGTCCGATACGTCCTCTCCTGCTCCGTCAGCTCTCCGGCTCCGTCAGGGTTCAGCCTGGCCCGAGTGCACCTGTGGTGCCCCTACAATGCGCATGATGCGTTCACTGCTGCGCGCCGCCCAGTTGGCCCTGACCTTTCTGACGACCCTGCCCTTGCCGCAGCTTCGGTCCGTACAGCCCGACGAATTCCGCCGGGCAAGCAGTTTCTATCCGCTTGCGGGGTACGTCGTGGGCGCGTTCGTGGCCCTCACCCTCTGGGGAGCGCAAGGCCTCGGCCTTCCAGCAGGGGTGGGGGCGGCGCTGGCGCTGGCGGTATGGCTGGGCGTCACCGGCATGCTGCACTTCGACGGGCTGGTCGACTGCGGTGACGCGCTGCTGGTGATGAAATCTCCGGCACGGCGCCTGGAAATTCTGCGTGACGTGCACGTCGGGGCGTTTGGCCTTGCCACCGGCGTCACCGCCCTGCTGCTCAAGTGGAGCCTGCTCGCCGCCGTGTCCGGTCCGCTGTACGTGGTGGTCGCGGCTGTCGTGGCGCGACTGGTCGTGCTCGCGCCCATGCATTTCTTTCCAGCTGCCCGGCCGGGGTCGCTGGGTGCGAGCGCACGACAGGGCTGGTGGCCCCTCGCCCTGGTGTTGACCCTGCCGGTACTGCTGCTGCCGCAGGCCTGGCTGGGCCTGCTTGCCGCACTCGCCATGGCCGTGCTGGTCGGCCGCTTCGCCGCCGCGCGTCTGGGGGGAGGCCTGAACGGTGACGCCTATGGGGCGGTCATCGAAACTGCCGAGATCGCTGCACTGCTCGCACTGGTGGCCTCGCGTGCCTGAACGGCAATGGCCTGAGCGGGAGTGGCTAGAACTGTGGCTGGTACGCCACGGAACGAGCGCCCCCAACACCGAACGGCGGTATCCCGCTCCAAACGAGGACGCGCCGCTCAGCACGGAAGGCCGCTCGCAGATGCGCGCCCTGGCCCCGCTCCTGCCGCCGGGTGAGGCATGGGTTTCTCCCGCGCGCCGCACACGGGAAAGCGCCGTGCTCTCGGGCTTTCCGCAGGCGCATGAAACGAATGCACTGCGTGAAGCGCACTTCGGCGTGATGGCCGGCCAGACCTGGGCCGCGCTCGAAACGAACTTTGGCGAGGCGCCGCGCCGCTGGATCGAGGCCCTGTCCTGCCCGGACGCCGACGACGGCCCACCCGGTGGTGAAACGGGGCGCGCTTTTCACGCCCGGCTGCAGGGCTGGCTCGATGAACTGCCCGAGCACGGCGTCGTGCTGGCCTTTACCCACGCGGGTCCAGTGCGGGCGGTCTTGCAGCTCACCTTGCCGCTCGGCGCGCTGGAAATCTGGCCGGGCCGCGCGGCAGTGCTCCGACGGGCCGCCGGAGCGTGGTGGCTGGTCGGTCTGAACTGGCCCCCACCAGCTCCACGCTTGAACGCTGAGTGAAGGTTTCCGGCGCGCCAGCGAGAGGCAGGCAAGGCTATAATCACGCCGCGTGCCCTGCCCGTGCCGGCACCGGATTTGCAACGCTTTGCTGGACAGCTGCTGGGTATTCCTGCCTTGCTCCTTCCCGCCATGCGGGTTCAGGAAAGGAACATTGACCTTGGGTCTCATTGTCATTTCGAACCGCGAGCCGTACGCGCCTCGCAAATCCGAGAGCGGCGACATTCAGTGGGTACCATCGATTGGTGGACTGACCGCTGCCCTCGATCCGGCCCTGCAGCACGCCGGGGGCACCTGGATTGCCTGGGGCGAGGAACACCCCCACATTGGCAGCGTGGAGCTGCCCACCGAACGTCCACGGTACCGACTGGAACGCCTCAAGCTCAGCGAAGCCGAGGTCCGTGATTTTTACTACGGCTTCTCGAACCGGGCCCTGTGGCCCATGAGTCACTACTTCATCGGGCGCGCGCGTTACCTGCGCTCCTCCTGGAGCGCCTATCAGGCCGTCAACCGCCGTTTCGCACAAGCGGCGGTGCAGCGCTATCAGGAAGGCGACCTGATCTGGGTGCACGACTACCAGCTGGCGCTGGTCCCGAAGATGATTCGCGAGGCGCTGCCAAACGCCAGGATCGGCTTTTTCTGGCACATTCCGTGGCCGTCCTCCGAAGTCTTCCGGACCCTGCCCTGGGACCGTGAGGTGCTGGAGGGCATGCTGGGCGCCGACCTGATCGGCATGCACACCGAGGACTACGTGCGTCACTTCCGCTCGGGCTGCGCAATCGCACTGGGCGCCGAGACCACGCCGCAAGGCGTGCGTCATGCCGGGCGGCTCTCGCGGGTGGTGTCCCGTCCCATCGGCATCGAGACCGAGGTGTTCGAGTCCATTGCCAGTTCGCCCGAGGTAGAAGCGGCTTCAGAGCGTATCCGGCAGGGGCTGCAGACCATGATGCTGCTCGGGGTGGACCGCCTCGACTACACCAAGGGCATTCCCGAGCGTCTGGAAGCCTTCGACGCGTTCCTGGACGCCTACCCCGATTTCAAGCGGCAAGTGACCATGGTGCAGGTGGCCGTACCCAGCCGCGAGCGCGTCGAGTCCTACCGGCAGCTGCGCGTTCAGGTGGAAGGACTGGTAGGGCGCATCAACGGCAAACACGCCGAGAGTGGCTGGTCGCCGATTCACTACATCTACCGGGGCCTGTCGCGC
Source organism: Deinococcus peraridilitoris DSM 19664 (assembly GCF_000317835.1). Taxonomy (NCBI): domain Bacteria; kingdom Thermotogati; phylum Deinococcota; class Deinococci; order Deinococcales; family Deinococcaceae; genus Deinococcus; species Deinococcus peraridilitoris. The sequence goes on from NC_019793.1 coordinate 612,716, forward strand.
GAAGAGCTGATCGCGCATTACCGCGCGGCCGACGTCATGCTGGTCACGCCGTTGCGCGACGGCCTGAACCTCGTCGCCAAGGAGTTCGTGGCGAGCTCACGCGACGGCGCGCTGATTCTGTCGAAGTTCGCCGGCGCATCGTCCGAGATGCCCGAGGCCATCCACGTCAATCCGTACGACCACGACGGCCTGGCGCAGCAATTGATGCAGGCCATGCGCATGCCGCTCGACGAAAAGAAGGCGCGCCTGCATCAGCTGCGTTCGCGTCTGAAGCAAAGCAACCTGCGCGCCTGGAGCGAAAATTTTCTTTCGGAGCTGGCGGCCACATGACCCTGCCGGAAGCGCTCGTTCGTCTGGCAGACTGGCCGCTGCTGATTCTGTGCGATTACGACGGCACGCTGGCGCCCATCGTCGCCCGCCCGGAGGACGCCCGGCCCGAGGAGGGCGCCCGAGCAGCCCTGCAACGGCTGCTGCATCACCCCCGCCATGAGGTGGCCGTCATCACTGGGCGCAGTGTGGCGGCAGCTCAGGGATTTCTGAATACGTCTGACCTGACCGTGATCGGCCTGCACGGCATGGAATGGCCCGGCGAGCCCCCCCCGAGGGCTGACCGGGAGGCGCTGAGCCAGATCAGCCGTCAGCTGCAGCCGCTGATCGACCGTGAGGGTGTGTTCGCCAACCTGCCCGGTTTGCGCCTGGAGGACAAGGGCTGGACGATGGCGGTGCATTACCGCAATGCCCCAGCAGAACTTCACGCGGCCATCGAGGACTTCCTGACCGGCGTAAATCTGCCCCCAGGCTGGGAAACGGTCGAGGGCAAGAAAGTGCACGAGTTTCGCCCGGGCGGTTTCGGCAAGGGCCGCGCGGCCCTCACGTTGGCACGGCGCTTTCCAGAACACCACCCGGTATTTCTGGGTGACGATGTCACGGACGAGGAGGCGTTTGCTGCGGTGCTGGCGTTGGATGGCACGGCCGTCAAGGTCGGCGAGGGCGAAACGCTCGCGCCGCATCGCCTGGACAGTCCGGCCTGGGCGGTAGCGCTGCTGGAGCATTGGGCCGGTCAAGAGGCCTGAGCTTCGCGTGGCGCGAACGCTCTGCTGCTCTGCTAGCCTGACCTGATGAGCGACCTCGAAGCGCGTTTCCACGACCTCCTTTCCCAGATCGTGCCGGTGGATTCGGCCGCCGCTGAGCGCGCCCGCGCCCGGCAGGACCAGCTCACCAAACCTCCTGGCGCGCTTGGGGCGCTCGAGGATCTGTCCGTGCGGCTGGCAGCTGTTTTTGGCAGCGAGCGGCCCACGCCCGAGCGCGCCGCGGTGATCGTCTGCGCCGGCGATCACGGCGTCACCGACGAGGGCGTCAGCGCGTTTCCGGCCAGCGTGACTCCCGCGATGGTCGCCAACTTTCTGATGGACACCCCCAGCGGTCCGGGAGGCGCCGCGGTGAACGCCTTGTCGCGCAGTATCGGCGCGCGGGTATACGTGCTTGACGTGGGCGTGAACGCCGCGCTGCCCGAATCGCCGCGCCTGATCGCTGCCAAGGTGCGCTCCGGCACACGAAACCTGCGCCGGGAAGCCGCGATGACGCGCGAGGAGACTCTGCAGGCCGTCTTTGCGGGCGTGCGGGCCGCCGAACAAGCGATCGCGGACGGCGCCGACCTGCTGGTGGCCGGTGAAATGGGCATCGGCAACACCACGCCCGCTGCCGCCGTGACGGCGCGTCTGCTGGCGCTCGATCCGGCCGACGTCACGGGGCGGGGCACCGGCGTGGACAACGCACAGCTCGACCACAAGATCACGGTGATCCGCGACGCGCTGGCCCGTCAGGCGAGCGCGCCGACTGACCCGCTGGGCGTGCTCGCCGACCTGGGCGGACTGGAGCTGGCCGCCATGCTGGGCGTCATGCTTGCTGGAGCGCGCGCCCGCAGGGCCGTAATTCTCGATGGGTTTGTCGAGGGCGCTGCCGCCCTCATCGCGGTACAACTGCAGGCGCGCGTGCGTGATTACCTGTTTCCGGCGGGTCTGTGCGCCGAGCGTGGACACGGCGCGCAACTCGCTTATCTGGGCTTCTCACCGCTCTTTGACCTGTCGCTCCGGCTGGGCGAGGGCACGGGCGGCGTGCTGGCCGTACCGCTGTTTCGCGCCGCCGCCGCGTCCCTGCGCGAGATGCTGACCTTTCAGGAAGCCGGCCTGCTGGGGGACTGACTCCCGCTCGATCTGGCTCCCCGCTTAGCGAGTGGACGGGCCGCTGATGGCCTCGGCGCGATAGTGAGTTGGCACTGTACTCGGGGCGTTCTGGGCCTTCAAGACAGTGCCGATCACCCGGGTATCCTTGGTCCGCTTCGGGCAATCTGGCTGAATGTGCAAGATGAAGGGTGGTGCCTGGCACGGGCTCCTCTTGGCCGTCATACGGCGGCATGACTTGCGGTGGACACGATACACTGGCGAGCGCAGTATTTGATCCGCACGGTCAGACCGTTCCCTGTATAAATTTTTCTCATACCCATATGGGAAAAACAGCAGATTCACAAAGTAGAATGAAGAACAGGTGAACAGGACGCTCCAGGTGAGCCGCTTGTTCACGGAACGTCTTTTTTCTGTCTGAGGTCGAGCATGGCAGCGCACCGTATCTTGTTGGTCGAGGACAACGAACTGGACATCGAACTCGCCCAGCTGGTGTTTCAGGAGCGCGGTCTCGACGGGCAGGTGGCCGTCGCCCGTGACGGTCAGGAGGCGCTCGATTACCTGCGCCGTCGGGGAGTCTTCGAGTCCCGTCCCGAAGGCCATCCTGCGCTGGTGCTGCTCGACCTCAACATGCCGCGGGTCAGCGGCTTTCAGGTGCTGAGCTCGGTCAAAAATGATCCCGACCTGCGGCACGTGCCCATCGTGGTGTTCTCGACTTCCAAGGTCGACCGCACCGCGTGCGAGGAGCTGGGCGCCGATGACTACGTTCCCAAACCCAGCAGTTTCGAAGCTTTTCTCTCGACGATGCAGGATCTGACCAACACGTGGCTTGATCACCTGAGCGCCTGAACGCGGCGTGCCCCCGCAGCGCAGGGTAGGCTGGGCTATGCCTGATCTCGCCGAAATTCTGTGGGACACCTGGGGTGTCCCGCACGTATTTGCCCGAAGTGAAGAAGCGGCATTTCGCGCTTTTGGCTGGGCACAGATGCACGCGCATGGCGACCTTCTGCTCAGGCTTTACGGCCTCGCCCGAGGCCGGGGCGCTGAGTACTGGGGGGAGAAATACCTCGCCAGCGACCGCCTGATTCGCCAGATGGGCGTTGCGCAGCGCGCTCCCGTCTGGCTGGCCGCGCAGGAGCGCGAGATGCATGCCAACATCACCGCGTTCGTGAACGGCGTCAATGCCTATGCCGAAGGGCATGCCGACGCCCTTGCCCCGGACACACGCGCCGTGCTGCCCGTCACGCCCGACGACGTCTTCGCGCACATCCAGCGGGTTTACCTGGTGTACCTCACGCTGGGCGGACAACGCCCCGCGGGTGAGCCTTACAACGACATCCTACCGTACAGCACCCTGCTTCCCGACGCGCCGGCCATGGGTACCGGTGTCGCGGGGTCCAACGCCTGGGCCGTCGGCGGGTCGCGCAGCGAGAGCGGCCACGGCCTGTTGCTGGCCAATCCTCACCTGTACTGGGGTGACGCCCATACCTTCTTCGAAGCGCACCTGAACATCTCGCAGAACGGCCAGCCGGACCTGAACCTGTACGGCGTCGCACAGGTCGGCTGGCCAGTATTGCGCTACGGTTTCAACGAACACCTGGGTTGGGCCCATACGGTCAATACCCTCAAGGGCTGGGACGCGTTCGCCCTGACGCCGAACGGGGACGGCTACCTGCTGGACGGTGAGAAACGCGCCTTTACCGTCCGTCACGAGACGCTTTTGGTGCGGGCGCCCGACGGCGCCCTGCGGACGGAGCACCTGAAGGTGCTTGAAAGCGAACACGGCCCGGTGGTGACCGAGCAGGACGGCCGACCCGTGGCCGTGCGCTGCGTGGGCCTTGATGTTGCGCCCATTCCCGGCATTTTCGCCCAGTACTGGGCGATGGCGCAGGCGCGCGACCACGGCGAATTCGAACGCGCCCTCGCGCGCCATCAGAACGCCATGTTCAACGTCCTGTACGCCGACACGGACGGCCACGCGGCGTACTACTTCACCGGACTCGTACCGCGGCGAGCGGGCGGCCACTGGAGCGACTGGGCGGGCACCCTGAGTGGCGATCGCCGCGAACTCATCTGGCATGAGGTCCACGACTTCAGCGAACTGCCCCGCCTGGTCGATCCACCCTCCGGCTGGCTGCAGAATGCCAACAACCCGCCCTGGCTCGCCACCTTGCCGCCGGCGCTGGATCCGGCGGCGTTTCCTGGATACCTGTCACCGCAAATGGTAACTCCGCGCGAGCAGCGCTCGATCCGGATGCTGCGCTCACTGGAGCGGCCCACCTTGGAGGACCTGATGGCCTGCGTGAACGATACACGCTCGGAGACCGCGGAGCGTCTCGTCCCTCCCCTGCTGGAGGCGGCAGAACGGTCCGGGAGCGAACTCGCCCGCCAGGCAGCCGGCGTGCTGGCAGGCTGGGACCATCGATTCGATTCTGCCAGCGCCCAGGCCCACCTCTTTTCACGCTGGCTGGTGGGCCTGGGCGCCAACCGGACGCTCTCGAACGTGACCCGCGAGCCCTGGCAGGAAAGCGAGCCTCTCGATACCCCACGCGGGCTGGCCGACGAAGGCGCTGCCCTGAGCGCGCTGGAGCAGGCCGCTTCGGCCCTGCTGCAGGAATACGGCAGCCTCGAGCGGCCCTGGGGAACGCTGACTCACGCCCGACGGGGCGAGTACAGCGTGCCCGGCCACGGCCACCTCGATCCGTTTGGCGTGTTCCGGGTTTCTGGCTTTCAGCCCGCGGCAGAAGGAATGTTCGACATGGCCTTTGGCACGACCTACATTGCCGCCATCGAATTCTCGCGTCCGGTCCGGGCGCGGGTGCTGCTCGCCTACGGCAACAGTTCGCAGCCGAATTCACCGCACGTGGGTGACCAGCTCCCACTCTTTGCGCGTGGAGAACTGCGCCCCGCCTGGCTGACACGCCCGGAAGTGGAAGCACACCTCGCCAGGCGCGACGAGGTGTGCAGCATAGACGGTTGAGCGAAGCAAAACCGTCTATGCGAGGCGACGTGGGAGAGCAATGGGGTTTTTCGTTGCTCAGGTTCCCAGGGCTTGGCGGGTCTCAGTCTGTACCGCGCTGGCCGACAGCCACCGAGGAATCCGCCGCCACCTTGGCGCCGGGGTCGAAGCGAGACAGGAACGGTGCCAGCGGCTCGTCGAGACGCGCGAGCAACGGTCCCAGAATGGCCGTAAGCAACACGTACACGGCCGCGAGTGGCCCGATGCCCTGCGCAATGCCCGCAGACACACCCAGACCGGCGATCAGGATGCTGAATTCTCCCCGCGCAACGAGCGACGCCCCGGCCCGAAAACGGCCCCGGGACCGCGCGCCCAGTCGAGCCGCGCCATACCAGCCGGTCAGGAGTTTGGTGAACGTGGTGACGACGGCCAGGATCACGGCCGGAAGAATCACGTCCGGAACGGAGCTGAGGTCCAGTTGCAACCCGAAGAAGATGAAGAAGATGGCAGCGAACAGATCACGCAAGGGCTCGATCAACGGCCGGGTGCGGTGTGCGACATCGCCGGAAAGCGCGATGCCGACCAGAAACGCACCGATGGCCGCACTGACTTTCAGCAGGTCTGCGAGTCCGGCGATCAGCAGCACCAGCCCGAACACACTCAGCAGCAGGGTTTCTTTCGACCCTACGTTGAGCAGGCGACTGAACGCCGGGCCGAACCGCATCGCCGCGTAAAACGTCACGCCGAACGCCAGCAGCGCCACCATGAGGCTCACGCCCGTGGCGAGCAATCCACCACCGACCAGCAACGCCGCTACGACCGGCAGGTAGAAGGCCATGGCAATGTCCTCCAGTACGCACACGGCCAGCACAATCGGTGTCTCGCGGTTGCCAAGGCGGCCCAGGTCGGTCAGCACTTTCGAGGCGATCCCCGACGAACTCAGGTACGTCACACCACCGAGCAGAATCGCGCCCAGCGGGGTGAAGCCGAGCACGAACCCGGCCAGCAGACCCGGGCTGAAATTCAACAGCAGATCCACCACACCGACGCCCGAGTTCGACCGCAAGTTGGATTTGAGCTCCGCGGATGTGTACTCCAGACCCAGCACGAACAACAGCAGAACTGCGCCGATTTCCGCTCCGACGTGCACGAAATCCTCGGATTCGTTGCCCAGGTGAAACGTTGCACCCAACGCGAGGCCGGCCAGCAGGTACAGCGGTATGGGGGTGATACCGAATCGTCCGGCGGCGCGCCCGACGAAGGCGAGCGCCAGCGTGACGGCGCCCAGCTCCAGAAAAATACGACCGAGTTCCACGGAGGACCTCCTGGGGTTGGGTGAGAAGACTGGAAAACGACAGGTGATTCAGCGCAGCAGAAGTCGGAACATCAATACCAACGCCTTGCCTTACGAGCTTCCCAGGTGCCGTGATGCGGCGAGCACCCCGTCAGGCGTACCGACCAGCACCAGCGTATCGCCTGCCAGCAGCACGAACTGCGGATCTGGCGCGGGGTGCGCCTGACCATCGCGCATGACCGCGACAATCGACGTGCCGGTCCGCGAACGCAACTGCGCGTCGCCCATCGGGCAGCGCAGGAAACGTGACGTGGGCGGGAGGGGCACCCAGTCCATCGCGAGTCCTTCGATGTCCTGCGGCAGGGTCGCCAGACGGCGGGTGATGGTACTGCCGCCCAGCAGGTCCGCGACCGCTTCGGCTTCCTCTTCGGTCAGGGTGATGCTTTGCGCACAGGCGTCCGGGTCATCCTGGCGGGACACGAAAATTTCGCGGCGTCCATCACGGTGCGTGATGACACCGACGCGCTTGCCGTACTGGCTGGCAAAATCATGCCGGACACCTACTCCCGGCAGTTTGGTTTCCTCAAGGCGCACCATACTGCCAAGTGTAGCTCCGCCGGACCATTTGACCCCGAAATGAGTGCTTCGTCCAGGCGTTTACGAGCGCCTCGCGTGTCGTGGCGCACCAGACGAGAGGGCGCGGCACCGGCCCGAAATGAGCGCTCGGGTATCAGCAGCTGGGGTATCAGGAAAGCTCCTCCAGGGGGGGCGGATTTTTCGGCAGGGACTGCGCGATGCGGCGGCGCACTTCATCCACGTCGGCTTTACTTCCGAGAATCTGGATGCCGTCCCCCGCTTCGACGGTGGTGGCGCCTTTGGGAATCACGTACTCGCCATCACGGTGAATCAGGACAATCAGGGCGTCTTCCGGGAAACCCAGGTCGACGATGCGTTTGCCTTCCACGATGGAGTGGCGTGGCACGCGAATGTCAACCAGGTCGGTTTTCTCCGAGTCGAGCGATGCGTAGGAAAGCGGCGAAACCTGCGGCGTGACGAGATCCGTGTCGACCCGCAAAAGGCGCGCCACGAAAGGCAGGCTGGTGCCTTGAATCAGAATGCTGGTCAGCACGATAAAAAACGCGACGTTGAAGATGATCTGTGCACCCGGAACGCCGGCCAGCAACGGAAAGGTCGCCAGGATGATCGGAACGGCACCACGCAATCCCACCCAGGCGATCATGCTCTTGTGACGCTTTTTCATGGGAGAAAGCGCCAGGCTGAGGTAGATCGCCAGGGGCCGCGCGATGAACATCAGGATCAGCGAGAGCAGCATGGCCGGTCCGGCGACGCTCAGCAGTTGCTTCGGGAAGACCAGCAGACCGAGCAGCAGGAACATACCGATCTCGAACAGGTAGGTCAGGCCATCGTGAAAAAGCCGCAGCGAGCGCTTGTGGATGAAGTCACTGTTGCCGAGCACGACCGCGCCGATGTACACCGCCAGAAACCCACTGCCGCCCACCACGGCGGCACTGCCGTACATCAAGGCCATCAAGGAAATGGACAGCACCGAGTACAAGCCGTCGAACTTCAGGTTGATGTTGTTCAGCACGTGAACCGCAACCTGCCCGGCCACATAACCCACCGCGCCGCCGATCAGCATCTGCTGCAGGAACAGCGGAATGATGCTGTACCACGGCAAGGAAGGCTGCATGATCAGGCTGGTGAGGCCGATGACCAGGAACACGGCCATCGGATCGTTGGTGCCGGACTCGAATTCCAGGAGCGGCTTGATCTGCCCTTTCAGCCCGAGTGCCCGTTCGCGCAGCACGCTGAAGACCGCGCTGGCATCGGTCGATGACACGACCGCGCCGAGGAGCAGGCTGGTCAGCCAGGGCAGGTGAAGCAGGTGGTGCGCGGCGGCGCCCAGGACTCCCGCCGTGATGAACACCCCCAGCGTGGACAGCACCAGCCCTTTGGCGAGCACGGGTCTGGTGTCCTTCCAGCGGGTTTCCAGCCCCCCGGAGTAGAGAATCAGCACCAGGGTGATGATGCCGACCAGCTGCGTCAGTTCGTAATTTTCAAAAGGAATCCCGCCGAGTCCTTCGCTGCCGGCGAGCATACCGATCACCACGAACAGCAGCAGGGCTGGCACGCCAAGCCGCCCACCGAGCTTGCTGGCGAAGAGGCTCAGCAGAATCAGGGCGGCGCCAATCAGAATGGGAACGTCAAAAATGCTGCTGGAGGGCAAGAGTGTCCTCCTTCAAGGATCAGGGATGAGCGGTAGACAGACGGCGTGGCGGTTCAGGACCACCGTTCAGGAGCGAAAGAACCGACCCTGCGGTCGTGGAGCGCGCCACGGTCATCGTGGACGTGGGATGGAACTTGACTTCTGTGGTTTCAGCAGCGTCAGCTTGCCGGCAGGCGCCTGAAAGCAGGCGACCGAAGCGGACAGGCCGTGACCTGCGTCACCCACCGTCGAGCTGCCGAACGCCGGCGTACTGCTGCGAGCCAGGCGAGAAAGGCCGCCGAAGCGGCGTATTCTCCAGCCTACTGGAATCAGGATGGACGCTTTTGTGCCGGGCCCGACGAACGCGTCTTCGGGCGTCTTCTGCGGATTGGCCATTCAGTGAGGCTCTTCAACCTCTCCTGGCGAGGTGACCGACGAGGCGTGGCTTTGTGGGGGCTGGTCGCCGGATTCGGATAGCACGGGGCGGCGTGACCTTTCGTGCGGTTTGGCGTTGATGGAGACGGAAAGGTCTGCGGTGCTTTTCGGCGCCGATGATCGCCCCGCTGAACATCAGCATCGCTGTCGTGAGCAGCAAGGTCAAGCCGTGCCCCGTGCTGGCCGGTACGCCGAGGACACCCTGAAGCCAGACGGTGGGAGGCTGGATGACGTAGATGCTCCATCAGGGCCCGATCACCGGGACGTTGGGTAGGACGTTGGCGACCAGTGCGGAGACCAGGGAAACCTGTCCCTGTAACGCGATGTTGACGGGAACGTCAACGGCATCGAGACCATCTACAAATTCTTTCAGTCCGGCCAGTAGCCAAGAAATGGAGTGAACGGGGCCGAGGGTACGGCTTCGCTTCCCAGGCCGCCGTGGTCGGGAACGAAGCCTCCTGACAGCCTCGCCCGGAAGCCATCTCGGGTGCCTTTTACGTCCGTCACGGCCCGAATCGACTCCGTGGTAGGCTTCGGCATGCCGATTCGGGTTCACTTCGCGGATGGTCTGCAGCAGGATTTTGCCGAGGAACTTGAGACCGAACTCGTGAGCGTCATCCCACCGTCGGGCAGCTTCGATCACGACGGGAACCTGGTGGGCGGCGCCAGTCCCACCGAGATTCACACTCCGCTGAGTACGGCCCAGGCAGTCGGCCGTTTTCTGGAGCGCCTCACGCATGACGGCTTCATCGCGGTGAGCGGCAGCAAGTTCTACACCCCGCAGGCAGTGATCGCCGTGGAGATCGTGCTGCCTGAGTCGTCAGAGGAACGGGCGCTGACAGCCGAGCGGCCCCTGAACGGGGTAGCGGGTGAGAGCCGCCTTTAACAGGCAGGCCGGTTCATCCTTCGACCGCGAAGTTGGCGACCAGATTAGAAGGGGCGTGACGGTCCTGGCCAGTTTGGCAACCAAGTACCTGCCCTGCATCCGCCTCGGTCAACGCTACCGTTTTCCACGCCGGGCCCTGATGCGCTGGATCGACGAGCAGCTCCTCCACCAGCAATGACAGCAGCGGCCCACCCTTCGGTGGGCCGCTGTTCTGAAAGGAACCCCATGCACGCCACCCACGCCCGCTTCCCCACCGCCCACACTCCTGACGGAGGGTCCTTCCGCGCGCCTGACTCCACGCTTGAAGGCTCCTGGCATGCTGCGTAACCAGAAACGCCGCAGCAACGACTCCGGCAGCATCTTCTACCGGAAAAAGCGTGAGCAGTGGGTCGCGCGGGTCCCGCTGTCCTGGCATCACCCCAGCGGCAAACGTCACCTGGAGCGCGCCTTCGCGTCCCAGAAAGAAGCCGAGCGGTACCTGCGCCAGGCGATGGTCGAGCGGGACAAAGGAACCCTCACCATCGCCTGGCGCAAAACGCTGGGGGAGTATCTCGATGGCTGGCTGCTCGCCAAAGAACAGAACGACAAACGCCGCCCTTCCACCCTGCTCGATTACCGCGGCACCTTCAAGAATCACGTCAAGCCGTACCTCGGTCCGGTCCGGCTGGAGAAACTCGCGACCGACGACATCCGGCTGCTGCACCGCAAGCTCCGCGAGGCGGGCAGGTCGGAATCCAGCATCCGCCGGGCCCACAATCACCTCAAGACCGCCTTGCAGGACGCGGTGCGCGAAGAAATCCTCGCCCGCAATGTCGCCGCGCTGGTTCGCGCGCCCAAGGTGCCCCGCACCCTCCAGCAGTCCTGGACGCTCACCGAAGTGCAGACCTTCTGGCAGCACGTCCAGGACCATCCACTCAAGGCGCTGTGGATCACCGCGATCCTGACCGGCCTGCGGCGCGGAGAACTGGCGGGCTTGCGCTGGCAGGACCTCGATTTCGAGCAGCGTGAGCTGCACGTCCGGGTGACCATCACCGAAATTGCCGGCAAGCTGCAGTTCGGCCCGCCGAAGTCGCGCAACGCCGTGCGGGTGGTGCCGCTGCCCAATGATCTGCTGCCGATCCTGCAGGAGCACCGTGAGCGCTGGGCGCCCGTCACGGCCTTGACTCCCGCACCCTGGCGGGAAGAGGACTTCGTATTTCTGTCGTGGAGTGACGGCTGGCCGTTGCGGCCCAGCACCATGAACCGCACCCACACCCGCCTGTGCCGCGAAGCGGGCGTGAAGAAGATCCGGGTGCATGACCTGCGCCGCACCTACGTCAGCATCCTGGGCGCCAAAAAAGGCCTGTCGCTGCGGGCGATCGCGGAGTTTGTCGGGCATGCCGATCCGGCCTTCACCGCGCGGGTGTATCAGGACGTGCTGCCTCAGGAACGTAAGCGGGCGGCGGATCAGCTTGAAGGAGTTGCTGGAGGACGACAGTACGCCGTAGCGTCCGGTGCTGTTCATCGTACGGGTCCTCGATTGACAGTGCCCGGCCAGTTGAGCGATTCGCCACGGCCCATGAAGTTGACGCTGTCTCTGCTGAAGCAGCGCCGCGGTGTGGGATGGTCACCCCGCGCTCGACTTGGCGCCCCGGGAAGCAAGTGCAGACCTACCCTGAGGGTGGGTCTGCACTTGAGGTAACGCCATCGGGCGCGCGGCTTCTTCAGCGGACAAAGGTGAAGTTGGCAGTGTGTACGGTGTCATCGGCCAGCTTTACGACCAGTTGGCGGCACTGGCCTGCCCAGGCCTTGTCGGTCTTCCAGACGTACACGTAGTGACCGGCTACGCTGTCAAAGCTGAGGCTGCTCGAACCCGCGGTGGAGGTCACCTCGACATCATCCGTGCTCGCGGTGGAGCTGCAATTGATGACCTTGGCGGTGGGAGAACCGGAAGCGAGGATCGACAGGCCCTGATCGCCCTTCAAGCTGAACTTCACGGGAACAGCGCTGCCCGCCTTGGCGCGGTTGAGCGTGCCACCGTTGTCCACCGGGCTGAAGAACCCCTGGAATTCGTAAATGACGCTGTACGCGGCGTTGCCTTGGGCGGTGTTGCCGGCAAGGTCAGCGGCGCGGCAGGTTACTTGCTGCGCACCAACACGGCTGGTCACGACCGCGTCGCAGGCTTGGCTCGCGAGACCTGACAGGGGGTCGCTGGCGCCCGCGCTGGCGTTGGCCGTCCCGCCAAGCAGCACCGGGTTGGGGGTCACGCTGGGGTTGAGCCGTGGGGCGGTCTTGTCGAGCTTGATGTTGGCAGGGTCGCTGGTCGCCGAGTTTCCCGCCTGGTCGGTCACGCTCTTCGAGATATTCTGGCCATTCTGGCCGGTCTCCTCTGATTGCGTGTGGGCGGACGGGCAGGCGCCGGCGGCGAGGCCCGATCCGGGCTGGCTGTCGTTGCAGGTGAAGTTGACGTTCACATCGTCGTTGTACCAGCCATGCTGGTTGGGCGCGCGACTGGGGGCGGCACTGATGGTGGGCGCCGTCGCGTCACGCTTGAAGGTGACGGATCGGCTGGTCGTTCCGCCCGCGCTGGTGGCAGAACAGGTGAGCGTCAGCCCGGAGGTATCTTCCTGAGCCGTGCTGGCGTCACAGCCGGTCATGCTGCTGATCGCGCTCCCGTCGTCAGTGACGTTCCAGCGTACCGTGACGTCGCTGGTATACCAGTTGTTCAGGCCTAACGTGCCGATGATTTCCGACGTAATCTCCGGACCGCTGCTGTCGCGGGGAGCCTGAGGAGGAGGTGCGGGGGTGAACTGAACGGTAAAGGAAGCCAGCGGGTAAGTGTAGGTGCTGCCTTGTTTGCCGCCGGAGGCGACCAGGGTCATGCGGGCGACGTCACTGTCGTCGGTGCTGGGAGTAGCGCTGGTGGACGCGCTGTAGCGGATGCTGCCCGCCGCGCTTTGACCGCAATCCGTCAGGGTGGTATATCCGGCGATGCCGGTGGAGTCCTTCTCGATTCTGGGGTCGGTCGTGGTCAGTGCCACCCGCACGGATTGTCCGGGTGTGGCGTTGCAGTTTCTGGCATCTCCTGCTTCACTGGTGGCGACCAGGTACACGCTGACAGTTCCAGCCTGACCAGGCTGGATGGAACGTTTTCCGCTGGTCACAAGATCGTTATCGCTCACGGTGACGGTGTCGAGCGGTATCACGGCGGTTTGCGCTGGAGTGCTTTTGGGCTGGGTGCCGCAGGCGGCCAGGGAGAGGGACAGGAGTACAGCACTCAATGCTCGAACGGGAGGGTGCATCAGCCGTTTCCTTTTCTGCGTGTTTGAGGCTCGGGCTGCGTCGCAGAGCGCAACTTGCTGCAAAAGGACGAACTCCTGGGGCCGTCGTTCCTGTCAGGTCTTGCGAGCCTGCACGCGTTGCCTTCCTCCACGGGCGGTTGAGACGGGTGGCTAGCGTTGAAAGTGCCCTACTTGAGACTTTCTTGCTCTTTCCATCAGCTGAGCTTCAGTTGCGTGTGTTGATGTTAAAGTTAAAAACTTCTCGCGCATAGGGGTCTTTCAGAGATAAAGAGTATCATGAGTAAAAAGTTAGTTGTATACGGGAAAGCTTAGACGTTAGGTTAGAAGAGTATACAAACGCTAAACGATTTATGGTTCTCTTTCGCCTTCTGCTTTGCCCTTCTCGCCGGCAAGGGTGGAGACGGGCTGTCTGTACCATCACCGCAAATTTGACCTTAATCTCAGCCTTCCTTGCTGGATGGCCCCACCGCAATGCTTGATCGCTTTTGCCAGCAGCAGTGGGGATGCTCACGGAACCCATCGGTTTTCATTGACTCGTTATGTGGTTGCCGCATGCTCGAACGACGACTTCAGTGCCTGGCCGTCAATTATTACCGACGAACATGTTGTGAGGAGGCAGGCGCAGCATGTTTATAGAAGCTCATTTTACTCACTTACGGGACGCCACCGTCATTGTTCATCAGTTCAATCATCTCGCCCGCTGCCCATTCCAGGGTTTCGAAAAAACCGGAAAGAATTCGCGCCAAAAGTCGGCAAGGCAGCGAACATCGTTCAACCTCACTGCCGCGCCATACAGCGCCATCAACCAAACTTGACGCGCAGTGGTCGCCTCGCACCGAACGCTTACGCTGAGAAAAGGCATGATCAGACGGGCGCCGCTGTACCCTGACGTCGTCGCCCTGCCCGGTAACACGAAGCGTGGACCCGCAGGGTGGCGGAGCGTCGCGAAAACTGAAAATGACATTTAGTGGCACTTTTAGTGGCACGGCGTCGATCAGCCCATATTCAGTTTTTCTCCCAAAAGGAAAACCCCCTCCTGGAGGGGGTTTTTTCTGGCTCGGCAGGTAGGGATCGAACCTACGACCATTCGATTAACAGTCGAACGCTCTACCGCTGAGCTACTGCCGAACACCGCTGGCGCGCGTGGGCGCGGTCAGCGAGAAGAAGTGTAGCAAAGGTGTTTCGGGGACGCAAGTGGGAAGCTCAAACTTCCGCGAACACACCCAGGCGGCGAAAACGCTGCGAGCGCTGGGCGAGCAGCTGTTCCGAACTGAGCTGTTGCAGTTCGCGCAGGTGCAGCTCCAGGGCCTCCCCCAGCAGGCGCGCCGCTTCGACCGCATCGAGATGCGCACCCCCTACGGGCTCAGCAATGACATCTTCGACGATCCCGAGGCGCTTGAGGTCCGGCGCCGTGAGCTGCAAGGCCTCGGCGGCTTCGGGAGCTTTGGCGGCGTCGCGCCAGACGATGCTGGCGCAGGCCTCGGGGGAAATAACGCTGTACCAGGCGTTTTCCTGAATCAGCACGCGGTTGCCTACCCCGATCGCCAGGGCGCCGCCGGAACCGCCCTCGCCGATCACGGCACACACCACCGGAACGCGCAGCCGGGCCATACGCTGAATGCTCTCGGCAATCGCCCAGCCCTGTCCCCGTTCCTCGGCCTCGATGCCGGGATACGCGCCGGGTGTGTCTATGAGCGCAATCACCGGCAGGCCGAACTTGTCGGCGAGGTCCATCAACCGGATGGCCTTGCGATAACCCTCGGGATTGCTCATACCAAAACGGCGGCGGATCTTGCCCTTGGTATCACGCCCCTTGTGCTGCATCAGCAGCATCACGCTCTGGTCCCCGAACTGCGCCGGACCGCCGATCAGGGCCGGGTCGTCGCCAAAGGCGCGGTCACCGTGCAGCTCTACGAAGCCGGTGAACAGCCGGTGCACGTACTCGAGCGCGGTCGGCCTTCCGGGTGCGCGGGCCAGTTGAACCCGCTCCCAGCGACTGAGGTTCTGACTGCGCTCGCTGCGGAGCCGGCCCAGCTTGTCGCGCAGCGGTTGCAGTTCTGCCTCGAAGTTCTCGCCGGTTTCACGTGCCAGGCGCTCCAGATCGACAATCTGACGTTCCAGGCCTTGCAGGCTGGCTTCGCTCATACCGCACCCCGCTCGGTCATCGCGTTGCCGTGTTCGAGCTGGACGCTCGGAGCCTGGGGGCGCCGCGTTGCCATCAACACCGTGAGGAGCTGCCCAAGGACTTCGCGCTGCTGACGGCGGTCGGTGACCAGATCGACCATGCCGTGCTCCAGCAGGAATTCTGCACGCTGAAAGCCATCCGGGAGGTTCTGACGGATGGTCTGCTGAATGACGCGGGGCCCGGCAAAGCCGATCAGCGCACCGGGCTCGGCGATGATCACGTCAGCGATGGTGGCAAAACTCGCCGTGACACCCCCGGTCGTCGGATCGGTCAGGATGCTGATGTAAGGCAGGCGGGCATCGGCCAGGCCTTCGAGGGCGACGGTCGTCTTCGCCATCTGCATCAGGCTCAGGGCGCTTTCCTGCATGCGCGCTCCACCGGACGCCGCGACCAGCACGAAGGGCGTGTTGGTACGGGTGGCGTGCTCGGCTGCGCGGGTGATCTCTTCACCGACGACACTGCCCATGCTGCCCCCACTGAAGTCGAAGTCCATGATGGCGACCGTGACCTCTTGCCCCAGAATCCGTCCGGTTCCCGTCAGAATGGCGTCGGGTCGGCCCGTCTTGGCCTGCGCGCGCCGCAGCCGCTCGGGGTACGGTTCGGTATCGACGAACCCGAGGGGATCAAGCGGGGTGACCCGGCCGCTGAGTTGCACAAAGCTGCCGTCGTCAAGCAGCACCTCGGCACGCTTTGTGGCGCCCAGGCGCTGATGGTGGTTGCATTTTGGGCAGACGTAGGCGTTGGCCTCGAAATCGCGGTTGTACACGCTGGCCTTGCACGACGTGCATTTGGTCCAGAGGTCCGGGAGCGCCTCGGAGTCAGTGGTCTGCTGGGGTTTTTTGCGTCGGAAGAACTTATCGAGTGCCAAGGGCTTTTTCTCCTTCGCGCATTCTAGAGGCGTCGGCGCGGCGCGGCTGTACTGAGTCTAACGCGCGTTCGCTCACTGCCGCCCCCGCAGGGACGCGCGGTGCCCACGCGCAGCAGTCAGCATTCCACGGTACGCAACTTCAGAAGCGTCCGGGGCGATCTTCGGGGGGCAGGTCGCCCAGACGGCGACGCAGGTAGTCGTCAATCTGGCCGAGATCGGCGGACAGTTCGTCGCGCAGTCGGTCCATGCGGGCCGCCAGTTGCGGACCCAGTTCGCTCTGCCCTCTACTTCCACCTTGCTCCAGGGCCGCGAAGCGCTCCGAAAGGTAAGCCTGTAACTGCGAGAACCGGCTGCTCTCCTGCTGATCCAGCGATTGACGCAGGTTCTCCATTTCCCGCAGGGTGCGCGCTTCCGCCGCACGAGAACGCAGATCGGCGTACGAGGTGAGCAGCGAAAAGAGCAGCGCGATCAGGGCGCCGATCACCAGCACGATCATGCCCAGCGGTACGGTATAGGAAGCAGCACCAAACAGATTGAGGGTGTGCGGATACATCAAGGCGTCGAAGTTGAAGACTGCGAACACGATCAGCAGCGCCAGCACCACAATCAGCACGACGGTATTGAGCTTCATGAGAAACCTCCGGTGCCTCAGCCTAGCAGGGCGGGCATGAACACGGACGTGGGGTCAGGTGAAGGTGAGCTGGCCCAGGCGCACGGGGAAGCCGGGCTCAATGAACGCGGCCCAACACCAGCGGGGGGGGCTCACGGCGCGTGGGCGTCACGCGCAGCCCTGCGCGCAGCAGCTGCGCGGCGTGCTCCACGCCGTGTTCACGGTGATACAGGCGCGCCAGCACGTCGCCTGGCTGCACGGCCGCTCCCGGCTTGAAGGGCAGCTCGACACCCACGCCATGATCGATGGCCTCCCCTTTCTGCTCGCGTCCACCGCCCAGCAGCAGCACCGCCCGCCCGACAGCCAGCGCGTCGATCTCGTCAAGATACCCGGCCTGCTGGGCCGTGATCTCCAGACGACCCGGCGCCACGTCGAGCAGCGCCGGATCGTCCACGAAGCGGGGGTCTCCGCCCTGCACAGCGACAAATTCGCGCAGTTTCCCGAGGGCTGCGCCGTTCTCGATAACTTCCCGGGCACGCGCGCGGGCCTCGTCGGGTCCAGTGCCGTGGGCCTGCAAGGCTTCCTCGGCCAGCGCCAGGCACAGATCTCGCAGATCCTCCGGACCTTCGCCGCGCAGGGTGGCAATCGCTTCCTGCACTTCCAGGCTGTTGCCGGCCAGGTGGCCCAAGGGGGTTTCCATGTCGGTCAGCAGCGCGCGTACCTGGCGCCCGGCATGGCGGCCGATGTCGACCATGGCGCGCGCCAGGATCTCGGCGTCCTCCAGGGTCTTCATGAAAGCGCCAGCCCCCACCTTGACATCCAGCACGATGGTTCTGGCGCCCGCCGCCAGTTTCTTGCTCATGATGCTCGACGCGATCAGGGGCACACTGTCGACGGTCGCGGTAACATCGCGCAGCGCGTACAGCAACCCGTCTGCCGGGGCGAGGTTTTTGCTCTGCCCCACGAGCGCCAGGCCCACTTCACGCGCCTGGCGCAGAAACGCTTCCTCGCTCAGCTGGTCCTGCCAACCGGGAATGCTCTCCAGTTTGTCGATGGTTCCGCCGGTATGCGCCAGTCCGCGTCCGCTCATCTTGGCGACCGTCAGGCCCAGCGCGGCCAGCATGGGGGCCAGCACCAGGCTGGTCTTGTCCCCCACCCCGCCGGTTGAGTGCTTGTCCACCGTATCCGGCAGGGCGCTCAGATCGAGCAGGTCGCCGCTTTCCGCCATGACCTCGGTCAGGTCGGCGGTTTCACGTGCGCTCATCCCGCGCAGGTACACCGCCATCAGCCAGGCGGCCACCTGATAGTCAGGCACGCTCCCCGCCGTGTATCCACCGATCAGCCGTTCGAGGTCGTCACGGGAATGCTCCTGTCCGTCGCGCTTTTTTTGAATCAGGTCCGGAATCGTCATAAGTCTCCATCAGGTTGTACCCGAAAAGCGGAAAGCCGGGCCACGCTCACCCTGCCTTCCGCTTCGTCACGCCGCTTGTTTGCCGGGCAAGAACCGGCGGCTTACTCGTATCCCAGCTCGCGCAGGGCTTCCTGGTCAGCGCGCCAGTTGGGAATCACGATGACCTCCAGGCCCAGGTAGATATGCTTGCTCAAAAAGACTTCCAGCTGCTTGCGCGCGGCCTGACCGATGTCGCGCAGCTGTTTGCCGCCCTGCCCGATCACGATGCCCTTGTGAGACTGCTTCTCGACCACCAGTTCGGCCTCGATGCGCTGCAGGCCGTCTTGCCGCTCGGTCCAGCTGGTCACGCGCGTAGCGATGGCGTAGGGAATCTCGTCACGCAGGCGCTTCATGGCTTCCTCGCGGATGATCTCGGCGGCCCAGTCCTCGCGTGACTGGTCCGAAGCGGCTCCGACCGGGAAAAAGAACGGGTTTTCAGGCAGGAGGGCCAGTACGCTGGCGCGCAGCTCGGCTGTGGCGCCCGGATCGTTCTGGGCGCTCAGCATCACCTGCTGGGTATCGCCCGTGCGGCCTTCGAGTTGCGCGGCGTACAGACGCAGGGCCTCGTCGGGGTACTTGGCGGCGTCGAGCTTGTTGCCGACCAGCACCAGCGGTTTGGGGAGGTCACGCACGATCCGGGCGACCAGCTCGTCCTCGTCGGCTGGGGGGTGACGCAGGTCCACCACCCACAGAATCACGTCCACGTCGGCCAGCGCCGAGTGCACTTCTCCGTTCATGTACTTGCCCAGCGCGTCCTTGGGCCGGTGCAGGCCCGGCGTGTCGACAAAAACGATCTGCTCTTCCGGAGTCGAGTAGATGCCGCGCACGCCCCGCCGCGAAGTCTGCGGCTTGGGCGAGATGGGAGCGACCTTGACACCCAGCATGCTGTTGAGCAGAGTGCTTTTTCCGACGTTGGGCTTGCCGACGATGGCCACGAAACCCGACCGGGTCTGGCTTTGTGTGTTTCCCGAGGTGTTCAGTTCAGAGGAACCAGTATTCATAACGTTCCATTGTGACACGCACGCATACGTGCGTGGTTCCGCGCGTCGTCAGTATCCCTTCAGATCGCGCTCCCTCAGCTGGTAGGGTGACCACCTCGTCACACCGCGGGGACCGGCGGCACGGTGACGGCAGGACCGTGGGGAGAGGAAACACCGCGATGCGTGGAGAAGGCACGATCCAACCCGTAGAATCTCTCCATGAGCATCCGGCCCGACTGGTGGATTCGCGAGCGCGCCCGTGAGGGCATGATCGAACCGTTCTCTGACAATCTTGTGCGGAAAAGCGAAAGCGGCCGCGGCATCATCAGCTTCGGCCTGTCGAGCTTCGGCTACGATCTGCGCGCCGCACCCGAATGGCGCATTTTCGTCAATGCCTTCAATACTGTGGTCGATCCCAAGTCCTTCGACGTGCAGTCCCTTGTCGAGTTCGACGGCGACGAGTGCATCATTCCTCCCAACTCCTTCGTGCTGACGCGCAGCGTCGAGTACCTGCGCATTCCGGACACCGTGATGGTTGTGGCCCTGGGAAAAAGCTCGTACGCGCGCTGCGGTATCGTGGCCAACGTCACGCCGCTGGAGCCCGGCTGGGAAGGCCACGTCACGCTGGAGCTCAGCAACACCACGCCCCTGCCGGCCAAGGTGTATGCCAACGAGGGCATCGTGCAGCTGCTCTTTTTTGAAGGCGACCGCCCCGACGTCACGTACCGGGATCGCCAGGGCAAGTACCAGGGACAGACCGGCGTCACGCTGCCCAAGCTGTAAGCCCAACTGTAAGATCGGGAAGTTCGGAGCGACGCCCAGGCCACCTGTCCCGGGCGTGGCCTTGGTGCGGTGCAGTACCGGTCAAGGCCTGTCATACGAACTGTCGTTCATTTCGGAGAGCCTGAGCACATACTCAGGGGCTGCATTGCGGCAACCCCGTCGCTGAGTACGCTCGCTGTCTTGTCGCCCCGTCGTCAACGCCGTTTGAGATCAGTCGTGCCCGCCCGAAGTCTGCGTGTGGGTGCCGGGCAGCCGCTGCTCGCCACTCGCGCGACTTGTGGCGCCTGCACCCACCGTCCACGACCACAAAGCCGAACGCGCCAGGAAGCGGGTCAGCACGAAGGAGACGCCGTAGACCACCACGAACATCGCAGCCCACAATGCCAACCGGGTGGCAGGATGCTGAATGTAGGACCCGGGGTTGGCGGCGAATTCTGCGCGCCCAACCCCGGTCAACTGGCCACCGACGACGGTCAGCAAGTCGATGCACACGGTCAGGACCAGCCAGTGACTTAGGAACAGGCCGAAAGTATGACGGCGCACGTCCATCCAGCGGGGCCACAGTGGACAGTCGAACTTGAGCAGCGCGGCGAACACCGCCAGCGAAAACAGCTGGTTGCTGAGGCGCAGGGTGTTCAGCACGTCGGGCGCGCTATGCGCGCGCACCTGAAGGCCTTCGAACAGTGCCAGCGCCCAGGTGGCGCCCACCGTCACGATGAGCAGCGGCCAAGGCAAGCGGCGGACGGCCGCGATCAGCGGGCCCGCGTGGCGGCTCGCCTGCACGCCCAGCCACAGGTAGAACACGAAGCCCAGCAGGGCCGTGGTGTGCTCGGTGGGAAGCCAGCGCAGGTAGATGTTGGCGCTGTAGAACAGCGTCAGGCCCAGCAGCGCCGCACCCAGCCACGGGCGCTCGAACCAGCGGCGCAGCAGCAGCAGCATGGTCAGGGCCAGCAAAAAGTTGGGTACGAACCAGAAGTTGGTGAAAAACAACGTGTCGATCAGGTTCTTGCCGATTTCGGCCAGGGTCAACCGTCCCAGCGCGGCATCCTTGAAGGTCAACAGCACGATGAACAGCGTGGCCCAGAACAACCAGGGCGCAAAGGTGCTGTTGACGCGCCGGCGCAGGTATTCGCCGGGAGGACGCGACAGCAGCTGGCCACCCAGCAAAAACCCCGAGATCATGAAAAAACAGATGGTACCGAACTTGAACGCCTGCAGCAGCACCAGCGAGGGCAGGAAGCTGAGGTCCTCGTGGTAGGTCAGGAAGTGTGCATGAACTGCAATGATCGAGATCATGGCGACAAAGCGGATGTTGTTGACGAACACATAGTCCGTACGCTGCAGGTCCTGCACGAAAGCTCACCTCGTCTGGTGTGAACGGCGACGTGCTGCCGCCTGGCAGCCTCGCATCGTTTGAGCCAAAGGGTAGGTGGTTCGTTCCCCGCCAACCGGTTTCGTCACCCTGATTGAAGGAACTCAAAACGGATGGTCACGCTTGTGAGGGCATGACCGGAAAAGATGGGGATTTCATGAGCAGGTGCGCGGTGGGCACGCCCGGTCCAGCGCGGAACACCTCATGGCTCGGGCACGACGGGGCCGATCCCGCCCCTGCAGTTACTCACGAGTCAGCACCTTCACGAAGTCGACCCAGGCCGGCTGTTTGACAAAGCCGAGCCGCTCGTTGATCGCCAGCATCGGGCGGTTGTTCGTTTCGTTGCCAGTGCGAATTTCCGGTGCTCCCTCGCGGCGCGCGAACTCGATGGCGCGCAGTTTCATGGCGAGGGCCAGTCCCTGGCGCCGATACGCGCGCCGTACGCCCGTGAGTCCGGTGTCGAGGTAGGCCTGGTCGCTCTTCCACAGGGCCGAACTGCCCGCCCAGGCGCCGCTGCGCGTATCCACCGCGATCAGGTATCCCGGGGGCAAGAAGTACGGACTGTCGTAGGTGGCCGAGACGAAGAAATCGTGCGCGATTTCGCTGGCTTCGTCCGGGCGCGGAACATCCCGGCGAATGTCACAGAAAAGTTCGTACAGCTTGCGCCGGTGCTCTTCGTCGTCGGGAAATTCGCTCAGGGCGCGGATCTCGAAACCACGCGCCCGAATGTCCGGCAGCACGTGTGCATAAGGCGTGAAATCGAAGCTGTTGACGTCCAGGCGCGACTCGAAATAGCGCATTTTCTCGGACATGCCCTGCTGCTGCGCGAAGTTCATGCCCCGCCGGTGGTCTTCGCGGGTGCTGGCCAGCACCGAGATGGGATCGAAGCGCGCCAGGCGCCGGTGCAAGGTGTCCACCAGACGCCGCCCGAAGCCTTGTCCTTCATGCGCAGGATGAACGCGCACCCACGCGTAAAATTTACGCGGGTGGTACATGCCGGCAAACTGACCGTAACCGCAGGCTCCGACCAGGCGCTCACCGTCGAAGGCGAGCAGCCGCAGGTGACGGCAGCGTGCCTCGCGTTCACGGTCCTCCTCCCGCAGGCTGCGCACTGTTTCGGGACTGTCGGGCCAGGTCGCGCTGAGCAGTGCGGCAAGCTGCTCGTAGTCGTCAGGGGTCGCTTCGCGGACGTGCAGTTCTTGCCGGGTCGTGCTGGTCATAACTCGCCCTCCGACTCGGAACGCTCAGCTTCGCAGCCGGGGTTCGCGACGCAGGAAGCCTTGCCGGGCGCCATTGTCGCGCGTGCCAAGTGGGCTGGTGGGACATGAGGGAGAGGTGCGCAGTTCATGCCCTATCGTGCCGGGCACCGCGCGTTTCGCCATCCGCCGAGTGGCGCATGCGGCGCCTCGCCGTGTTAGCGTTCCGGCATGAAACTGCTCTTGATCGTTCCTCACCCTGACGATGAGGTGTACGGTGCGGGTGGCACCATCCTGGAGTGGACGGGTGAAGGTCACCGAGTCGGATTGCTGACCCTCACCCGCGGCGAAAAGGGCCGTACGCTGGGGTTGGCGGCCTCCCCGGAAGAGCTCGCCACGTTGCGCGCGGCAGAACTGCGCGCCTGCCTCGACGTCCTGGGAGTGCAGGACCACCAGCAGCTCGCTTACCCCGATGGCGGCCTGAAAAACGTGCTTCTGGAAGAACTCGCCCTGACCGTGCAGAATGCCGTGCGAAGGTTCCGCCCACAAATTGTGCTGACCTTTCCACCCAACGGCTCGAACGGCCACCCGGACCATGTTGCCACCTCGGCGGCAGTGCGGGCTGCCTGGAAGGTCATGGAGAGCCAGGGCGAAGCGCTGCCCGAACTGTGGTTTTATGCCGGCGTGCCGCCCGAGGACCCACAGCTGCTGGCTTCGTACCTCGCGCCGAACATCGAGCGGGATGTCAGCGCTTTCACGGCACTCAAGCTGCGTGCCATGGCCTGTCACCGCTCGCAGGCCCTGTCGACGGTGGACTGGCTGCGCCGCTTCTCGGAGCGCGTGCCACGCGAGACCTTTCATCGGGCCAGCTCGCAGTCCTGGCAGGGAGAGAGAAGGGCATAGAAAATTCACCTCAGAAGACCTTCACCGCGCGTTAAGCTGAAGCGTGATCACAGAACCTCGAGCGCCCGCTTCCTCCGGCACGCCCGACGAGCGCCTTCCGGCAGTGGCCGTGCGCGGCCTGGGCAAACGTTACGGCAAAAGCGTCGTCCTCGAAAACATCAACCTGATGGTCAAGGCCGGTGAGGTGTTCGCACTGACCGGCCCGAACGGCGCCGGCAAGACCACCCTCATTCGCTCGGTCACCGGCCTGGCGATTCCTTCGAGCGGCTCGGTTCACCTGCTGGGCCGCAACGTCCATGAAGAAGGCAGCCGGGCGCGCGCTTTGCTGGGCGCCGTGGTAGAAGCGCCTGCCCGGTTTTACCCCCGGTTTTCCGGCGCGCAGAATCTTGTGATGCACGCACGACTCGCGGCCCAGGGCAGCCGGGGGGCACGCATCGGGATGGAGCGGGTGCGGGAAGTGCTGGCACTCGTCGAGCTGACCCGCATGGCCGACCGGCCCGTACGTGAATTCTCGCTGGGCCAGCGCCAGCGTCTGGGCGTGGCCGCGGCCATTCTGGCCGTCCCCAAGGTATTGATTCTCGACGAGCCCACCAGCGGCCTCGATCCGCTGGGCATCAGCCTGATTCACCGTATTGTCGCCGATCATGCCGCGAGCGGCGGCGCGGTTATCTTGTCCAGTCACCATTTGCGGGAGATCGCCGGTTACGCGCATACGGTGGGCATTCTCAGTGGTGGCCGCCTGGTCGACACCGTCGATCTGCGCTCGCGCCACAATGCCTTCCGCTTCCGCGTGGACGACCCGCAGCGCGCCGTGAGCGTGCTGCGCAATCTGCCGTTCGTTTCGCGCGTGTCGGCCCGCGCACCGTATGCGGTGGTTGAACTGACCAATGAAACGGTCGTGCCCGAAGCGCTGTCACGCCTGGCGCTGGAAGGGGTGCGGGTCTTCGAGGCCGCACCGGACCTGTTCGATCTGTACGAGTACTACCGCGAGCGCCTCGGCGCCTGACCAAGGAGAAGTGGCATGTTGACGCTGGTTTGGCTGGAATACCGCAAGCTGTTCGGCTTTCGTTCGACCTGGCTGGCGGTCATGGTCTGTGTGGTGTTGCCGTGGATCTGGAGTTACGCTCCGCGGCTGGTTGAGGTGTACAACCTTACGCTGGTGAGCGGCTGGCAGGTGCCGGCGCTCGCCCTGGTGACGTCTGCGCAGTTTTTGCTGCCGATTTTCGTGGCGGTCACGGCAGCCGAACTGGTCGGCTCCGAGATCAGCCTGGGTACGCTGGCGCCCTTGATTCTGCGCCCGGTCAGCCGCGCCAAACTGATCTTGCTGAAATTGATCGTGGCCCTCACCTTTCCGTTGGTGCTGCTGGGCGTGCTGTTGCTGGCCAGCCTGCTGGCAGGCCTCCGGCTGGGGCTGGGAGAGTTCGCGGGTGGAACTGGTCTGGGTCCCGGCGCCTGGGTCGGGCAGGGACTGCTGACTCCGGCGGGCGCCTTGCTGGAACTGCTGCGTGGTTACGGTCTGGCCGCGCTGACGCTGATGCCCATCGCGGCGCTGGCGCTGCTGTTCAGTGTCATTTACCTCAACACCTCGGCGGCGGCGCTGGCAACCATTGCCACCCTGCTGCTGATGCGACTGCTGATCGTGTTTCCGCAGGGCTTCCAGAATCTGCTGCTCACCTCGCACCTCGACGCGTACCTGCAGCAAAATACCGCCGTCATGCAGCAGTCGCTTACCTTGCTGGTCATCTACACGGTGGGTTTTGGCTTGCTGGCGATGTTCACCTTTGAGCGCAAGGACCTGTGAAAGGTGCGGACGCCGAGGAGCGCACGCTGGCATACCTGACAGGTCAGGGACACCAGTTGCTGGCTCGCAATTACCGTATTCGGGGCGGCGAAATCGATCTGATCACCCGTCAAGGTGAGGTGATTGTGTTCGTCGAGGTCAAGCACCGGACCCGTGTCTCCTACGGCAGCCCGCTGGAAGGTGTGAGTGTTCGAAAAATCCTGCGTCTTCGCCGGACTGCCCTGTTTTATCTGCTGCGTACCTTCGGGACCGATCAGCTTCCTTGCCGTTTCGACGTGGTGGCCATTGCCGGTCCCGTGTGTGGCGGCACGCTGGAGCACGTTGAGAATGCCTTCTGACGCTCGCGCTCACCGCCTGAAGCTCATCAAGAATGAGTGCTCATTGTTTTATCTTTAAAAAGATGTTTAGGAATACCTCACTCATGCTGGTGCCCCTGATATTCGGAAGCTGCGGCACGCCCGTGCAGATGCAGTCCAAGGCCAAGGTCCTGCCATCCGAATGCTCGAGCATGATGGCGCCGGTCAGGGGCGAGCTGATGGGTGAGGCAGCGGCCCCGCTGCGGATCGTCGCGCTGGGCTCATCGTCAACCTTCGGTGAGGGGGCGTCGAGCCGCAGCAGCAATTACCCGGCTCGCCTGCAAAGTCTGCTTGACCGTGCCTGGGGAAAAGGGCACGCGCAGGTTTTCAACAAGGGTGTCAACGGCGACACCCTGCAGCACATGGTCGCGCGCCTCGACCGTGATGTCTATGCGTTGCGGCCCAACGTGGTCTTGTGGCAGACCGGCACGAACGACGCCATCAAAAAAGCCGATCCGCAACAGTTCCGGCGTCAGCTGCGCTCCGAAATTGACAAACTGCACGGCCACGGTGTGAGCGTGATCCTGCTCGACAGCCAGTACCTGCGCCCGGAGCAGCGTCCCCACAACTACGAAGTTTTCCAGCAGGCCGTGTGGGACGTCGCTGCAGAATCCAACACACCCCTGCTGCCGCGCTACCGAATCATGGAGCGTCTGCTGGTCAGTGGGCAGTACCGAACACAAGACCTGATGTCCGCCGACGGACTGCACCTCAACGATTTCAGCTACGAGTGTCTGGCGACTTATGCCAGCGGCATGCTCGCCCCGCTGTTCTCGGCGCGGCTGGCCCAGCGTCCGTAGGGCCAGGCCCGGCTCCCGTTCGGTTCTGAAAGTGCGGTCGAGCGGGCGGGCAACCCATCGGGCCCAAGGCAACTGGCCTGCGCTTCACTTCACGCTTCTCAGCACCCTTTACACTGGCCGCGTATGCCGAGCTTTCTCTCCTGGCCCGATCCACTTTCATCCGCCTCCGGGCGACTGACCCGATGCCCATGAGTACCGACACCCTGATCGTGGTCCTGGGTGCATTGCTTGGCGCCTTGATCGGCTCATTCTCCAACGTGCTGATCCACCGCCTGCCGCGCCGCGAATCGGTGGCATTTCCGCCGTCGCACTGCCCGAACTGCCAGCACCGCCTGAGTGCCCTCGATTTGATTCCATTGTTTTCGTGGGCGGGCCTGCGCGGACGTTGCCGGTACTGTGGCGCGCGCATCTCGGCGCGCTACCCGCTGGTCGAGTTGCTCACGGCGCTGGGATACGCACTGCTGGCCGTACTGCTGCCCTGGTCGGCGGCGGGGGCGAGCCTGCTCGGTTTGTGGGCGATGTTCACACTGCTGCTGGTGATCAGCTTCATCGATGCCGAGACCCGCACCATTCCCGACGCGCTGGTATTGCCCGGACTGGCGCTGGGGCTGCTGCTGGGCTTTGCCAACGAGCGAACCGGAGCGCTGATCGCCGGGCTGCCCGGCGTGCAGGGCGCGCTCGCGGGCGCGCTGCTGGGGGCCGGGCTGATCGCCCTGATCGCCCTGTACGGTGAACTGGTGCTGCGCCGTTTTCGCGAGCGGCGTTTTCCGGAGTTTCCGGTCAGTTACCAGCAGGTAGCGCTCGCGGCGCTGGTGGGCGCCTGGCTGGGCGTGGTGTGGGGCGTGGTACTGGGACTCTTCTCGGTGGCCCTGAACGTCTTTGCGCGCCGGGTGGTGCGCCTGCCGGAAATCCTGCTGCTGCTGGGATTGCTGGTCTCGATTGTGCTGGGCGTGTCAGGCACCGGGCCCGGAGTGATCGACATGACCCAGAACGCCCTGGCCGCGGCGGGCGGCATGAGCCTGCTCGCCGCGCTGTACTGGTGGACGCAACCCGACGAGATCGAAAGCGAAGATCAGGATTACGATCCGGTGGCGATGGGCTTTGGTGACGTGAAGCTGATGGGCCTGCTGGGCGCCTTCATGGGCGTGACAGGAGCACTGGTATCGCTGGGCGTGGCCATTCTGGTGGGCGCCCTGGTGGGCGTCGTGACCCTCAGCCTGCGCCGCGAGAACAAGCTGCCCTTCGCGCCGCTGCTGGCGTTGGGTGCGCTGGTGCACCTGTTGTACGGCGCGCAGATCGTTCAGGCTTTTCAGGCGCTCTACGCCCTGGACTAGCCTAAGAAGACGATAGAAGTCGCCGGGCTCCCTCAGCCCGGCGACTTCTTGCTGGCGTTTACGAAAACAGGTGCTGAACGGCGTCGCGCTCTTCGGCCAGCTCCTGGTAGGTTTCGTCCATCTTGCGGCGGCTGAACTCGTTCACGTCGAGGCCCTGGACGATCTGGTAGTCGCCGCCACTGCAGGTGCAGGGAAAGCCGTAGATGACCCCTTCAGGAATGCCGTAGCTGCCGTCGCTCGGCACAGCCATGCTGACCCAGTCGCCTTCCGGAGTGCCCAGGGCCCAGTCGCGCATGTGGTCGATCGCGGCGCTCGCCGCACTGGCGGCGCTCGACGCACCGCGCGCCTCGATGATCGCCGCGCCGCGCTTGGCGACGGTGGGAATGTATTCCTGCTCGTACCAGGCATGATCGTTTACCAGCTCGTAGGCATTCTGGCCGTCCACCTCGGCATGGTAGAGGTCGGGGTACTGGGTGACCGAGTGGTTGCCCCAGATGGTCATGTGGCGCATGGTGGTGACGCTCTTGCCGGTCTTGCTTGCGAGCTGCGAGAGCGCGCGGTTGTGGTCGAGGCGCACCATGGCGGTGAACTGCCGGGGATCGAGGTTGGGTGCGCTGCGCATGGCGATCAGGGCGTTGGTGTTGGCGGGGTTCCCGACGACCAGCACCTTCACGTTGCGGCTCGCGACATCACTGAGGGCCTTGCCCTGCACCGTAAAAATCGCGCCGTTGGCTTCGAGCAGGTCCTTGCGCTCCATGCCCTTGGTGCGTGGACGGCTGCCGACCAGCAGGGCATACTCGGCGTCCTTGAAGGCCACGTTCGGGTCGTCGGTCTGCACCACGCCCGCGAGCAGCGGAAAGGCGCAGTCTTCGAGTTCCATCACGACGCCCCTGAGCGCGCCCAGCGCCGGGGTGATTTCGAGGAGCTGCAGAATGACCGGCTGGTCTTTGCCGAGCATCTCGCCCGAGGCGATGCGGAAGAGCAGGCTGTAGCCGATCTGGCCGGCCGCTCCCGTGACGGCCACGCGAACAGGTTGTTTCATGTGCTGTGTCATGTCGATCTCCCTTCGTGTCTCAAGCGGGTTCATGCTAACCCACGAGGCAGATCGAGCAAAGGGGCAGCAGCAGGCGGGCAACATCGGGCGTAAGAAAAAACCCTCTCCGTGTCAGGAGAGGGCCAGTGAACAGAGGCAACGCCGCGAGGCTCAGTCGGCTTGCGAGTCGCCGGTCTGCACTTCGGCAGCGGCACTCTGGGTCTTGCTGACGTTCTTGGGCTGCGAGTCGCGCATCATGCGGCCACGGTCGGTCTTGATGCGGGCGGCCTTGCCGCGCAGCTCACGCAGGTAGTACAGCTTGGCACGACGAACCTTGCCGCGCTCGAGCACGTTGATCTTGTCGATGCCCGGCGAGTTGATGGGAAACACACGCTCGACGCCCTCACCGAAGCTGATCTTGCGCACGGTGAAGCTCTTGCGGGTACCACTGTTGTTGACGGCGATGACCACACCTTCGAAGGCCTGGACGCGGGTGCGGTTGCCTTCGGTCACCTTGGTATCCACCCGCACGGTGTCGCCCGGCTGAAAGTCAGGCTGGGTCGTCTTGAGGTGGGGTTGCTCGATCGAGCGGAGGATGGCGCCACGGTTGATTTTCATAGTTGCTCCTTCGCAGCAGGCGGACCACCCCGAAGCACTCACCCGAAGCACTCAGAGGCCTTCACTGCCACTTCGCTCGGCCACGTCGCGGGCCAAGGCACAAGAAGGAAGTATAGCGGTGTGCATGGCAGGGACGCAACGATGAGAGCAGTGCACTTGCAAATTCAGATGCAGCTCACCGAAAGAACGAAACAACCACCAGATCATTCATGCTTCATTCATGCCCTAGCGGATGTGAAAAAGTCCGTGCAGCCCAGGCCGGACAGCTGGTTAAGGTGAACGTGTCCCTTCGGACAATTCACAATGGCCGCTCCGCGCAGGAGCGGACGGGAGCTTCATGCACAAACACTTGTTGCTTGGCTTCACCCTCCTTCTCGCCGCCTGCAGCGCGCCACCGACGGGCCCACTGAGCTCCTCTCCGGAGGCTGGGCAGCTCACCACCCTCGCCGTCAAGAGCTGGCCTGCCTACAACAATGGCGACAGCGGACGTGACGTGGTGACCATTCAGTACCTGCTGCGCCACCGCGGGTACAGCCTGAGCGTGGACGGCGCGTTCGGCAGCGGCACGGAAAGCGCCGTGCGCAGCTTTCAGACGAGCAAGGGCCTCACGTCCGACGGCGTGGTGGGCAGCAACACGTGGGAAGCATTGATCGTCACCACCCGCGAAGGAGACAGCAACAACGCCGTGCGCGCCGTACAGGACCAGCTGAAAAACCAGTACGGCTACAACCTGACGATCGACGGGGTTTTTGGCAGCGGCACCAAAAGCGCCGTGGTGGACTTTCAGAGCAAGCGGGGCCTGAGTGCCGACGGCATCGTGGGCCTCAACACCTGGCACGCCCTGGTGACCGGCACCTCGTCGGGCGGCAGCGCCGCGAGCCTCGCCAACCAGATTCTCAACAACTCGCGCATCACGCTGGGAAGCAGCAGTTCCACCTCGGGAGGCAGCCCGCGTCAGAACATCATCGACACCTCCAACGGCCTGCCCGCCAAGCGCGGCTGCAGCACCGACGCCAACTGTGGCCTGACGGTCTACCTCAAGGCGAACATGCTGCAGGGCATGCAGAACGTCGCCGGGCGCTACACCATCTACATCACCTCGATTGCCGGCGGCGTGCACTCCAGCACGTCGTACCACTACCGGGGCACCGGCTTTGACATCGGCATCGTGAACGGGGTGCGGGTGAATGGGGACAGCTCGCTCAACCGCGCTGCCATGCAGGCCTGCCGTGACTTCGGCGCCATCGAGGTGCTGGGACCGAGCAACCGCGCCGACCACCAGGACCACATTCACTGCGCCTGGCCGGACTGAGACCCGCCCTGCGCCCGCCAAAGGCGGGCGCGCTTCCTGCCCACCCTGGAGGGTCAATGAACACCACCATGAATCGGCGTGAAGTGCTGCAGCGCGGCCTGGGACTGGCGGGCATCCTGCTGCTGGCGGGCTGCGGTGTGCAGGTCACCCCTCCTGACGCCGAGCGCCTGAACACGCTGGCCGTGACGCAGCCCGGCATCATCGGTTGCGCCTCGTGGAAGGCCGCGCCGCCCAAGGAAGCCATCACCGTGCTCAGCGCGCGGCCGACGCGCCTGATCGTCCATCACACCAACACCGCCAACACGAGCGACACCTCGCTGGCGCACGCGCACGAACTCGCCCGCTCCATTCAGAGCTACCACCAGAACAACAACGGCTGGATCGACTCCGGGCAGCAGTTCACCATCACGCGTGGCGGCTACGTGCTCGAAGGCCGTCACCGCAGTCTGGAGGCCGCGCAGAACGGCAACCTGCAGGTGGTCGGCGCGCACTGCCCCGGTCAGAACGAGGTGGCCGTGGGCATCGAGAACGAGGGGAATTACCAAAGTGTGGCGCCGCCCAGCGTGCTCTACAACCAGCTGGTCACCCTGTGCGCCTGGCTGTGCGACCGCTACGGCATTGTCAGCACCGAGATCTACGGGCACCGTGACTTTTACGCCACCGCCTGCCCGGGTGACGTGCTGTACAGTCAGCTGCCCAAACTCCGCTCGGACGTGGCCGCCAAGCGGGGTCAGGTCGTGCGCGTGTGGCCGACGGTGCGCAGCGGCTTCAGCGGTGAGCGGGTAAAAAGCGTGCAGTATCTGCTGAACGCACGCGGCCAGAGCGTGGCCGTGGACGGCCAGTACGGCTCCGGAACGGCGGGAGCGGTCAGCCGGTTTCAGGCGGGCGCGGGGCTCACCCAGGACGGCGTGGTCGGATCACTCACCTGGGAGCGCCTGATCCTCACCGTGCGCCGCGGTGACCTCGGCAGCGCCGTGCAGGGCGTGCAGAGCCAGCTGGCCAGCAAGGGTTACGCCCTCAGCGTGGACGGCAACTTCGGGCCCGGTACGGAAAGCGCCGTGAAGAGCTTTCAGTCTTCCCGGGGGCTCACCAGTGACGGCATCGTGGGACCGGCAACCTGGCATGCGCTCGTCAGCTGAGCGCGAGAAGGCGCCAGGCGGCGCCGAGCTGTTCACCACCCCAGCCGAGGGCCCGCACGGCGGCGTCCGGCGCCAGCCAGTGCCGTTGGTAGGTGCGCCCGGTCGCCGGATCGGGGCCGGTGGGCGATTCGCGCTGCAGGCGGGCCGCAAAGCGCAGCTGCGCGTACGGGGCGCCAGCGAACCAGGCCGTGTCTTCCGAAACGCGCTGATACCCGAGATACCTCACGTCACGCACGGTCACCCGGGCTTCTTCCCAGGCTTCACGCGCGAGGGTCTCCTGCCAGGTCTCCCCTGCCTCGGGCTGACCGCCGGGCAGGGTGAACTTCTCGCCGTCGCGCAACACCAGCACCGCGCCACCAACATTCAGGACCCAGCCGTACACCTGCGTGACCGGCAAAGCAGGCGGCAGGGGTTCCTCGAACCACCGAATTTCCATCACCACACCATAGCGGCGCGCACGGTCACGCGCCGGGCGCTGCTCCTGTGGCAGCCAGAAAGGCAACCATGAACCACCTTCTTCGTCTGGGGGCACTGGGCGCACTCACCGTCAGCCTGCTCGCCTGCAACCAGTCCACGCCGACACAAGGTCAGGACGCTGCGGTGGAGATTCAAAAGCAGCGCTCGGCTCCATCGGGTCAGTTGCGTGGAATCTGGGTCGATGCCTTCGGGCCGGGCCTCAAGACTGCCGCCGAAATCGATTCCCTGGTGGCGGACACGAAGGCGCTCCATGCCAACGCCATTTTCGCGCAGATCGGTCGGCGTGGCGACTGCTACTGCAACAAGGCTGCCATGCCGCGCACGAGCGACCCGGCCGTGCAGGGCGGCGGGTTTGACCCACTGGCGTACCTCCTGCAAAAAGCGCATGCCCAGGGCATCCAGGTGCATGCCTGGATCATCACGACCGCCATTCACAACCAGCTGGCCGCGCCTTCCCAGCCGGATCACGTCTTCAACCTGCACGGGCGCGGCAAAACCGGACGCGACTACTGGCTGATGCAGCGCGCGGATGGCCTGGAGCGTGCCGGAAACGACTTCCTGCTCGACCCCGGGCATCCGGACGCCGCGAAGTACATCACCAGCATGTACACCAGCGTGGTTAAGAACTACGACGTGGACGGCGTCCACTTCGACCGCGTGCGCTACCCGGATTTCAACCTGGGCCTCAACGTGCCCAGTTGGGGCTACAATCCCACCGCCCTGGAGCGTTTCCGCGCGGACACCGGACGCACGGATACGCCCGAGCCGACCGACGCGCAATGGATGCAGTGGCGGCGTGACAAGGTCACCAAACTGGTCAGGGACACCAGCCGCGCCGTGAAGGCCATCAAGCCGCACGTGTGGGTGAGCGCCGCGACCATCACCTACGGATACGGCCCAGCCGACCTGGGTGGCTTTCACACGTCACGCACCTATGTTGAGGTCCTGCAGGACTGGGCCAAGTGGATGCAGCAGGGCCTGATCGACCTGAACGTCATCATGAATTACAAGCGTGAACACTTCACCGCACCGGGCAACGACCAGCGCCTGATGTACGAACAGTGGAATCAGTTCGCGGCGTCGCAGGTTCGTGGACAGGTCGCACTGGCCGTGGGCAGCGCGATTTACCTGAATTATACGGACGGCAGCGTGACCCAGATCCAAAAAGCCCTGACCCAGCCGGGGGTGAGTGGCTGGGTGGGTTACTCTCACCGCGTGCCCGACGCCAACGTCAACGCGGGTACCCGGTCACGCACCGACGCCTGGGCCGAACTGGCGGCCAAACTCACGGGCGCAGGCGGTGCCTTCGAGAAGGAAGCCAGCTGGGGAACCGCGCCGGTCAGACCGGGCTCGGGCAGTCTGGAAGGCAGCGATGCGCCTGAGCCCGCCCGCGCGCATCCTGGAGTGCGCGAGGTGCCCCAGGACCCCGACGAGCGCAACAACCCCGAGGGTGCCGGCTACCGCTGAGCTTGATAGGCCAAGACAGGAAGCGCAGGCGAATGCGTCTGCGCTTCCTGTCGTTTGTCCACTGCGCCTTACCCTTGAGTGTGCCGCACGAACTGCCCGGCGCGGGCAGCACACAGTAGAATGCCCGCGTGAACGAACCATTCGGCGTGCTGGATCTGGGCGTCCTGCCATACGCGCATGCCCTGGAGCGCCAGAAAATTGAGCATGACCGTGTCGTGCGCGGCGGTCAGCCGACGTTGATCCTGGTGGAGCATCCACCCGTATTGACTTTGGGGCGCAAGGCGCGCGAAGGCGGCAACATCATCGCGCCGCGCGAGCTGCTCGCCCAGCACGGCATCGAGGTGTTTGAAGTCGAGCGTGGCGGCGACGTCACGTATCATGGGCCCGGGCAACTGGTGGCCTACGCGATCTTTCCGGTAGGACGGCGGGTGCGCGACTTTCTGCGGCTGCTGGAAGCGGCGTTCGTGCGTGTGGCCGAGGGCTACGGCCTCAGCGCGCGCGCCAACCCGGGCTACGCGGGCGTGTACGTGGACGCCCGCGAGGTGAACGGCCGCCTGCTCGACCAGAAGCTCGCCTCGATCGGGGTGGCGGTGCAGCGCAACGTCGCCTTTCACGGGGTCGCGCTCAACGTCGCCACCAACCTCGCCCACTTCGACCTGATCCTGCCCTGCGGTCTGCAGGACACCCAGATGACCTCGCTGGAGCGCGAGTTGACCTTGCGTGGCGCGCCGCAGGCCGTGAGCATGCCAGACGCCAAGGCCCGCACGGTGGCGGCGTTTCGCGAGGTGTTCGCGAATTACGACTGGACCCTGCCCGAACTCTCCCCCTCCCTCACCGCCGACCCTTCCCCTGCCGCGCAAGGAGCGCTATGACCACCGAACCCCGCTTTGTCAAGAACGGCATCTACCGCAAGGACGCGGTCAAGGAAAAACACCGCGAACCCAAACCGGCCTGGCTGAAAGTCAGCATTCCAACCGGCGAGGTCTTCGGCGAGGTGCGCAAGATCGTCAAGGAGCACAAGCTGCACACGGTCTGCGAGGAGGCCATGTGCCCCAATATCGCCGAGTGCTGGTCGCGGGGTACGGCAACGTTCATGTTGATGGGCCACATCTGCACCCGCGCCTGCCGTTTCTGCGCGGTGGATACCGGCAACCCGATGGGCCGCCTGGACGTCACCGAGCCTTACTCGGTCGCCGAGAGCGTGCAGCTGATGAGCCTCAGATACGTCGTGCTGACCAGCGTGGACCGTGACGATCTGCCCGACGGCGGCGCCTACCACTTCGCGCGCACGGTGGAGCAGATCAAGAAAACCTCGCCTGAAACCCGGGTGGAAGCCCTGACTCCCGATTTCGGTGGCAACACCCACTGCGTGGACCTGGTGCTGAATGCGGGCGTGGACGTCTACGCCCAGAATCTGGAGACGGTGCGCCGCCTGACCCATCCGGTGCGTGACATCCGCGCGTCGTACGACGGGACTCTGGCAGTGCTCGCGCACGCCAAGGCTGCGCGCCCGGACGTGTACACCAAGACCAGCATCATGCTGGGGCTGGGTGAAACGCACGAGGAGATTCTCGAAGCCATGCGCGACTGCCGCGCGGCTGGTGTGGACGTGCTGACCTTCGGCCAGTACCTGCGCCCCACCGAGCATCACCTCAAGGTCGAGCGCTACGTGACGCCCGAGGAGTTCGCGCAGCTGCGCGAGATCGGCCTGCAGATGGGCTTTGTCGAGGTGGTTTCTGGCCCGCTAGTGCGCAGCAGTTACAAAGCCGAGCAGCTGTTCATGGACAAGCCTGGCAGCTTCCCGGAGCACCTGGCGCACCTGGAGCAGGACAGCTCCCTCTCGTTGATCTGACCTTTCCGGAAGTGCAGTCAGGGCGGCGTTCACGCGTGAACGCCGCCCTGCTTCGTTCGGTTCATCCACGCATCGGGCGTTCAGGGTCGGCCCGGTCAAAGCCCTCGTCTTGCAGCGCACGGGCGTCCGGGAGCACGCCCGAAGCCTGCCCGTCTCCCTTCGGCCGGGCCGCGTCGCGTTGGAGGTATTCCAGGGCGTCCACGGCCCGCAGCGGCTTCGAAAAAAAGTAGCCCTGCACTGAATCACATTCGAAGCGGCTGACACCGGCCAGCTGCGAGGCGGTTTCGACACCTTCCGCGACGACACGCAACCCCAGTTCATGGGCGAGCTCTACGATGGCCCTCACCAGGGAGCCGCCCTTCTGATCCATCGACCACACAAAGGACCGGTCGATCTTGAGGGCGTCCACGTCAAGACGCTGCAGGTAGGACAGGCTGGAAAAGCCGGTGCCGAAATCATCGAGCGCAATTCGCAGGCCCATCGCACGCAGGGCGGCCAGCTTCGCGTTGCTGCCCTCGATGTCATGAATCAGCGCAGACTCGGTGAGTTCGAGCCCCACGGCCTGGCCGGGCAGCGCGGCGGCGTGCAGCGCCGCCGTGACGGTCTCCACGAACTCGCTCTGCGCGAACTGTACGGGCGAGACATTGACGCTCACCCGCACGTCTCCGTACCCCAGGGCGCGCCACGACTGAATCTGCCAGGCGGCCTCACGCAGGACCCATTCACCCAGACGGAGGATCAGCCCGCACTGCTCGGCGACTGGAATGAACCGGTCGGGCCCAACCATCCCCAGCACCGGGTTGTGCCAGCGCAGCAGCGCTTCGAAACTGCGCAGCGAGCCAGCGTGCGGATCCACGATGGGCTGGTAGTGCAACTCGAATTCGCCACGCTCCAGCGCACCCTGAAGCTGCACCTCGATTTCGAATTGCCCGCTGGTCTCGTCATGCCACGACGCCTCGAAAAAACGGTAGGCGTTGCCGCCGGACTGCTTTGCCCGGTACATCGCCAGGTCGGCATGCCCCAGGGCGCTCTGGGCATCCAGAGCGTCGTGTGGCACCAGGGCAATACCGATACTCGCCGAAATGGCCAGCGGTCGACCGTTGAGCTGGTATGGAATGGCGAGGTGCTTCAGAATCTCCGCTGCCATCTGCCCAAGCGCATTGCGGTTCAGCTGTTCGGCCACGACGATCAGCTCGTCGCCGCCCACCCGCGCCAACAGCGTGTTCGGCGGCAGTATCTGCCGGATTCGCCCGGCGACCTGTTTGAGGAGCGCATCGCCGATCGCGTGACCGAACAGGTCATTGACGGGTTTGAAACGGTCGAGGTCGATGAACAGCACCGACACTTCGCGGTGCTGCTCCAGCGCGCGCGATGAACACCGGAAGCTGCTCGTACAGGGCCGCGCGGTTGGGAAGTCCGGTGAGTGCGTCGGTGTACGCCTGCACGCGCAGCCACCGGGTCAGGCGGGCATTCTGGAATTCGGCAACCAGCAGGCGCAGCAGCACCAGAAATGCCACGGTCATCGCGATGCCGTTCAGTGCGGGTGTCCAGGAACCTGCGGGGGACGGCAGGAACATGCGCGCGAAGCTGACGGTGATCGCTACATACGGCAGAAACTGCAGGGCGCGGGGCGCCAGACGGCCCCAGCGCCCGCGGACTGTCTGGCCGGCGTGGCCGGGTTGGGTGCTGCGGTGGGCGGCCAGTGCAAACATCACCGCACCCCAGTTCCAGAGGGGATCGATGATCTGTCCGACTTGATACGTCCCTCCGGCGCTCAGATAGCCATAGCCGACGTGCGCGCCGCTGAAGGCCAGCACGCCCAGACCGAGCAGCCCGGCGTGGGTCCGGCCAGGATTGCCCGGGTGCCCGAGCAGGAAGACCAGAATGGTCACCAGCAGCAGGTCTGACGTCGGATGTGCCAGCGCGGCGAACGACAGATCAAAGGCAAACACGCTGCGCTGCACCCACGGCAACACGAGCCCGGCCACCGTGAGCATGATGATCAGCACGTCAAGGACGAAGGTCAGGATCTGGGTGCGGCTGCTGGTAGGTGCACACAGATGCAGCACACCCGTCAGAAAGAGCGGAACGAACAGCAAAAAGCCCACGTCGGCCACCGAGGGAAACGGAACAGCCCGGTGGGTCAAATCCAGATAGGTGTAGGCCACCTGACCGAGGCCCCAGGCCAGCAGCGCCGCCGAGATGAACGACCAGGCGCGGCGCAGCTTGCCCTCGTGTGCCCGGGCGGCGCGGTAGGTCAGGACCGCTGCAAGCGCGTAGATCGGCAGAAACACCAGGTTTCCGATCAGCACGCGCAGTTCTTCCGGCCGGGAACCAGCCAGAACCCACAAGGTGTGCAGAACGGTCAGCAGCAGCAGTGCAGACCACGCCCAGGAGGGACGACGTGCGGCGGAACGGTCGGTGGCCGGGCTGAGGAGCCTGGGCAGGGTAGGCATTCTGTTCAACCTACGCGGAACCATCTGACAGTCTTCTTTCACACGAGCACTGAGCTTTCACACAAGCACTGACCCGCGAACGCATCCGGCAGATCGAGAAAAGTGCGCTGCGCAAACGGATGCTCTTCGAGCGGCACAGCAACCTTCTGGCCGACTTTCTATTCAGCGAACGAGTACAAAGCGAAGCTTGTGCTCCTGCCCGGCGCGGTACAAACTCACCTGGGTGCGTCCCGACCGCTTGCGCGGACCCAGCGGTCTCTACACATCAAGGCCATTGCCAGCGCACAACGATTCTCGTCTGCCTGCACGAGCCGGGCACCCGGGAAAAGCGCCCCTCAACGCACGGAAATGGGAACCCGCAGCCGGACCGGGTACAAAAAAGCCGTCTGCGCCGCGCTGGGCATGTAAAGTGAACGCACATGTCGTCCACCAACGCCTTTTCTGCGGCCTCCGTACCGGTCAGCCGGTACTTCTCCTTGTCGGCGTTCTGGTTCGGCTCCAGTTTTCATTGGCTGCTGTTGCTCCTGATTCTGATGCCCGCGAGTGTCGTGCGCTTCGTGGGCGACGAGCAGAAAGGTACCTACCTGGGCCTGATGCTGGGGGTGGGCGCCGTGATCGCCCTGGTCATGCCGCCACTGGTCGGCGCGCTGTCCGACCGCCTCGGGCGGCGCATGGTCTTTTTACGCTGGGGCGCTGTGATCAATGTGCTGGGCATTGTCCTGATGGCCCTGGCACCCGGATACTGGCTCTTTTTTCTGGGTTTTCTGGTGGTGCAGTTCGGCAACAACCTGGCCACCGCGCCCTACAGCGCCCTGATTCCCGAGCTGGTCCGCCCTCAGGAACGCGGGCGGGCCAGCGGCATCATGGGCTTCTTGCAGGCAGGCGGTCAGCTTCTCGGGGCGCTGTGCGCCTTTGTCTTCGGCCTGCTGCAGATACCGGCACTCGCTTCATACGCCTCTATTGCCGTGGTGCTGCTGCTGAGTGCCCTCGTGACCCTGCACTTCATCCCCGAGCCACAGCCGCGCGAACGTGAGCGGGCGCCCAGCATTCCCTGGTGGCGGCTGTTTGCCCTGCAGGCGTTTTTATGGGTCTTCGTGACACGGGTGCTCTTCAGCTTCGGGCAGTACAGCGTGCAGCCCTTCTTGCAGTTTTACGTGGGTGATGTGCTGAACCGCCAGACCGACGCTGCAACGGTCACCAGCGTGATGCTGCTGTGCATCATCGTGGGAAGCATTCTCAGCACCCTGATCGGCGGGCGCCTGTCGGACCGGGTGGGCCGCAAGCCAGTCATTTACGTGGCGGGCGTTCTGATGGCCGCCTGCGCGCTGCTGTTTCTGGTCGCTCCGAACCTGCCGGTAGCGCTCGCCTTCTCGTTTGTCTTCGGCCTAGGGTACGGCGCCTTTGTCAGCGTGGACTGGGCCCTGGGAAGCGACGCCATGCCCA
This sequence comes from Deinococcus peraridilitoris DSM 19664, assembly GCF_000317835.1. Taxonomy (NCBI): domain Bacteria; kingdom Thermotogati; phylum Deinococcota; class Deinococci; order Deinococcales; family Deinococcaceae; genus Deinococcus; species Deinococcus peraridilitoris. The sequence goes on from NC_019793.1 coordinate 652,413, forward strand.
GTGCCAAGTCGTACGCGCGCGACATGGGCGTGTGGCACATCGCGTTCGTGGCGCCGCAGATGTCGAGCGCCCCGCAAGGCCTGCTGCTCGACTGGGGCAACCGCCAAAGCGAGCATCTGGGCTACACGCTGGTCTTTGGCATCGCCGCCGCCTGTTTTCTGCTGGGCGTGGTCCTGATCCGCCAGATTCGTGACGTGCGCTGACTTCTGGCCCAAAAGGGCGACGCCACGAGCAGGGCAAGCTCGTGGCGTCGTTCTGGACAACGGCTTCAGCTGGCTTTCGACTCGGCCTTGGCGGTATCGCGTACCCGCGCGGCGTCTTCGGGGCTCAAGTCGGCCAGGTCGCCGACCTCACGTCCCAGCACTTCGCCGGCGTACTGCTGAGCGGGCTTTGCGGCATGCGGCGTGTCGCGCAGCCACAAGGCCATGTTGGACTGCAGCTTGCTGGCCGTTTCATTGCCGATTCCGGCAGTGCGGGCTTTGCCAAACGGGCGGCTCGGCATGACCTGCCGCTGTGGCCCGGGGGTGTACCCGCTGGCAGCGTTGCCGTCGTCATCGTCGGCGACGATGCCCAGCATGGCGCTCAGGGCGTAGCGGCGCAGGTAGGTGATCGCGCTGCCGTAGCCTTGCGGATCGTCCTTGACGAGGCGGGTTTCGCTGATGCTGGAGATGTATTCCCCGCTCTCGTGCAACAGCACCGTTTCCAGCGCGGCACAGCCGGCCTCGCTGCGGTACGGCAGCTGCAAGACGCTGAGGCGGTTGTCCTGCAGCGCATTGCGGCAGGCGTCCCATACAGCGCCGAGATCGGCATACTTGCTGCGAAAGGCCGGGTTGGTGCTGTCCTTGATGGCCACCTGCAGCTGGCCCTGCGCCTTCACGAGCGCGGGCGCGAGTTTGGTGATGCTGTCAGATCGTTGCATGACTCTACTCCTCGAAAAATCAGGGCTTCGGAATATGCTTACAACAGAATTATAGCGGGTTTTTTGTCAGCAGACCAGTAGACCAGCCAGCCGTGACGGGCAGTACCGGACCAGCCTGCAGGTCCGCTATGGTAGGCCGGTGGGCAAGAACCAGGGCTACGCGTACCGTGAACAGCTGAACGGACAGGCCACCGGCCAATCGACGCTGCACTACCTGAGCGCCCGTTATCCCCATTCTTCTCCCAGCCAGTGGCAAGAGCGCCTGGACCGGGGCGAGGTGCTCCTCGATGGCCGCCCCGCCCGTGCCCACGAAACGCTGCGGGCCGGGCAGATCCTGGTGTGGCACCGGCCACCGTGGCAGGAACACAAGGCACCCCGACACTATGAGGTGCTGTTCGAGGATGACGTCCTGCTGGCCGTCAACAAGCCCGGTGGTCTCCCCACGCTGCCCGGAGCCGGGTACCTGGAAAATACCCTGCTCCAGCTCGTCCGCGCACGCACCCCTCACGCCGCGCCGCTGCACCGCCTGGGGCGTGCCACGTCCGGGCTGGTGCTGTTCGCCCGCACACCGCAAGCGGCGGCGCAGCTGTCTCGGGCGTGGCGTGACCGCGCAATTCAAAAAATCTACCGCGCCCTCGCGTCCGGCGTGGCCGAACACGAGTGCTACGACATTCACGCGCCGATCGGGCCGGTGCCCCATCCCCGCCTGGGCACCGTGCACGCAGCCTCGCCGGATGGCAAAGCTGCCCGCAGCGTGGCCCGCCCGCTGGAGCGCCGCGCGGACACCACCCTGTTCGAGGTCGACATTCACACCGGGCGGCCACACCAGATTCGCATTCACCTGGCCTGTGTCGGCCACCCGCTGCAGGGAGATCCGCTCTACGGGACGGGTGGACTGCCCGGCTCACAGCACCCCGGCCTGCCGGGAGACGCTGGCTACCTGCTGCACGCCGAGCAGCTGATTCTGCGTCACCCGATGTCAGGAGCCACGCTGCACCTCCGGGCACCTGCGCCCGCCGGGTTGCGTCTGACAAGCGAAGACTCCTGACGAACGTTCCCGGCGCCCGGCAGGGGCTTACGTCTCCTGCCGGGCTGTGCTTGAATAAGAATTCATGTTCCGCCGCAAAGACACGCCCTCGACCGATCCCCTGCCATTTGGCCTGCGCGCGGATCTGTCGAGGTCCGGCGAAAAGCTGATTTACCGCGCACGTACTTTCCACGCTCCGTTTGGAAAAGAAGCCGACACGTTGCAGCGAACCTTCCTGAGCGAATGCCGCCTGAGCGTGCTGGTGTTCCTGAACCGCAAGGGCGCGCTTGGAGCGCTGGATCACGCAGTCTACGGCGCAGCCTTTCCCGACGCGGACATTCAGGCAGACGTCCGCACGCTGCTTCCCCGTGCAGCCTTGCGCTCGCTGGGACAGTCGTTCGTGCTCGCGCGCCAGCGTGGCATCACCAGGGCCTCCGGCCCCGAGCTGACCCCCACCGAGCAGGCGACGCTGGACGCACTCTGGAACATTATCGAGCTGGCGCTGATTCTTCCGGGCAACCGGGGTGGGCGCGACTTTATCACTGGCGAGCAGGCCCGGGTCCAGACCCTGCTGACTGACCGGTTTCGCGTCAGCGCGCCGGCGCGTTCCGACGTCGGCGCTCCCCGGCACCCGACATTGACGGGCGCGGAGCGGCCTGAAACACCGACGGTGGCCGAGCTCGCGTCGCCGGAGGATTCCGGCTCGCGTGAGCTGCGCACCACCCCACTTCAGCCCGAAGCCGAGGCGGGAATCCTGGCGGCGTCGCGTCCCGTCGCCGAAGTGTTCGACTCCGTTCGCTGGGCCGAAGTGTTTGATAAAGCAACCGTAGATGTCGAGGGCGGCAAGTTCTTCATGCCCCCCCAGGTCACGGCGTTGCTGGAACAGGCAAATCAGCGCCGTCACACGACGCGCCTGCTGCTGACGCAGACGGCTTCGGCGCATTTTCTGCAAAGTCAGCTGCACGTGGCCGAGCAGTATCAGCTGTTCCTGCTGGCGGCGTTTCTCTCCGCCGGACAGGAAGCGAGCCTGCGCGATTTACGTGTTCTGGCGCGCGTGATGAAGCTGTCGGGCGGCTTTCTCAACCTGCAGGGCTGGCACAAGATAGGGCGTCAGCTTCACGAGGCACTGTCCCTGCAGGACATCGCGCAATTCGTTCCCGAGTCGCTGCGCTCGATTGGACAGCGCACCGAGCGCGAAGTCGCCGAGGATTTCATCACGACGGTCATCGAGGAAACGCTGGGGCTTTTCGACGTCCTGCTGGCGCTGGGCCGTGATGATGACGGCACGCGCGCCGCGTTCCGCCAGCAGGTCTACGCCGCGCAGGCCGCGCGCAGTGAACAGTACCTGCCGGAAAGTGCGGCGCGTGCACGCGCGCAGCTCCCGCCATCCCCCAGCCTGCCAACAGGGCTGCTGGGCCAGGTCCTGGGCGAGCGTTTCCAGCAACTGCGGGGCACGCTCACAGTGCCCGCGCGCAGCGAGGAGCAACGTGAGGCCTGGCGCAACGACTTCGCGCGGCACTTTCAGGTGTTGTTCGCCACGTCCGTCCGGCAGGCAGGTCCGGTCACCTTCGGGCATCACAGTGTCGCCTTGCTCAACGCCCTGTCCGGTGAAGGTCGAAGTGCGTCCGGGTGGCAGGCATGGCACGACGAAGCGCTCCGGGAATACGCGCTGGACCCCTTCGTCTTTCGCCCAGATTACCTGCGTGAGTTGCTGCATGCCGCCAGCGCCAGTGCCACCTGGCGAAGTGCGCTCGACGTGCTGCAAAAAACAACCCGGAACGTGATCGAAACCTACGTCAACGACCTGCTGGGTGGCGCAAACCAGGAACAGGTCGCCGCCGGATTCGCTCGCCTGCAAGCCGGCATCGAGGAACACCTCGGGCCGGCGCCCACAGCGCAGGGCAGCGTTGTCACCGCTCCTGACAAGGACAGCGAGCCCACTGCCGCCGCGCAGTCCCAGGCGTCCCCGGAGGACTCGTCCACCCTGGAGACGGCGCCCGAAGTCGAGGACGAGCCCGCCACAGCACGGACACCGGAAACGGCAGCAGAACTGTCGTTGCCGACCCTCTCCACTGAAGTGCCCATCCCCAGAACGCCGGTGTTCATCGAGACGCTGGAGGATGAGGTCTGGGACGACGAGGAACTGACCCCTCAGCGACCCGCCGGTCCCGATCTCGGCCCCGACTTCTCACTGGAGCTGCCCTCTCACCTGCCCAGCACGCCCAAAGGAACCGACCTGACGCTGGAAATCGATCTGCCGGTCCCTGACTTGCAGGAACCAACGTCCACAAAAACGTCTTCGGCTTCCAGCGCCCGCGGACAGACCTCGCATGGCGCGTCACACGAGCAAGATGAAATGGAGACGGTGCTGCGGGATGTGTCGGCGCTGGTGGGACAAGAAGACCTCAAGCGTCAGATCCATCAGATCGCCAACCTGATCCGGGTGCGTGAGATGCGGCGCGCCAGCGGACTGCCGACCACCGACTTCACTCCGCACCTGGCGCTCGCCGGAAAGCGGGGCACGGGGCGCACGACGGCGGCTCACCTGCTGGCCCGCCTGTACCGGGCGGCGGGCCTGCTGACACGCGGGCACGTGGTGGAGGTACTCGCCACCGACCTGATGGCCGGGGACGCTCCGGAAAATATGGAGGCACTGGAGCAGGTCATCAAGCGCGCGTCGGGTGGTGTCCTGTTGATCGACCGGGCCTACACCTTGACCGAACTCGACTCCTCGGGCGGACACGTCGTGTCGCTCTTTATGCGGCTGCTGGAACGGCACCGTGATGATCTGGCGGTGATCGTCGCCGGTAAGCAGGAGCGGCTGGAGTATTTCCAGACGTACAACGAGGCCACGCGTACACGCTTCGCACGGCTGGTGCAGCTGACTGACTTTACGGTGGCAGAACTGGCCGAGGTGCTCGCCCGCTTTGCTGCGCGTCAAGGCTTCCGGATGGACCACGAGACCATCCTGGCCGCCCAGCAGGCTTTCACCCGGATGGCCGAGGCCCGTCAGCAAAGCATCAGCCTGCTGGAGGTACCGCCGGTACTGGAGAGCGCCCTGTCCAGACACGCCAACCGCGTCGCGGGGCTCGCCCAGATTGCCCCCGACGATCTGATTCGACTTGATCCGGCAGACTTCTGAATATTTTCCTGGCGTTCAGGCAGCACATGAGCACGCCACGCGAGCGCAGGTGAACAGGAAAGCAGAGTGAGCGCTGATTCTGACGTGCCAAGGCGAACTGGCGTGCATTTCGGAGCAGCTGGGAACACCACTCAGCTGCTCCTGCTCCGTTATTGCCGCAACCTCGTTGCTGAATATCCTCACGCCGTTCGCGATTGACCCCTTCGCTTCGCTCGGTCGTCCACGCCACCTGGTATTACTCCAGAAAGTCGTGCAGACCCTGGCCGCGGCTTTCCTGGTACTTGAGCTTGCGCAGCGCCTTGCTCTCGATCTGGCGGGCGCGTTCCCGAGTAACGCCCAGACGTCGGCCTACTTCGTCCAGGGTGTGCTCCTGACCGTCGGCCATACCGGAGCGCAACTTCAGGACCAGTGCCTCGCGTTCGTTCAGGCTGCTGAGGGCCCGTTCCAGCGCCTCACCCAGCAGGTTGCGGTCGGCATTGTCACCCGGCGAGGCCAACTGATCGTCGGAGACGAAGTCGCCAAACACCGCGTCGCCTTCCTCACCCATCGGCGCATCAAACGAAATGGGGTCACGGCTGATCTTCTGAACCTCGTTGACTTTGGCCTCATTCCAGCCAGGCCCCATCGCTTCGGCCAGTTCCAGATCACTCACTTCGCGCGAAAGCTCCATCTGCAGCTGGCGAGCGATCCGGCTGAGCTTGTTGATGGTCTCGACCATGTGCACCGGCACGCGAATGGTGCGCGCCTGATCGGCAAGTGCCCGGGTGATCGACTGACGGATCCACCAGGTCGCGTAGGTGGAAAACTTGAAGCCGCGACGGTACTCGAACTTCTCGACAGCCCGGATCAGGCCGGTGTTGCCTTCCTGAAACAGATCGAGCAGGTTCACGCCACGATTCGAGTACTTCTTGGCAATGCTGACCACCAGGCGCAAATTCGCTTCGATCAGGCCCTGCTTGGCTGCTTCGCCGTCCTCAATCTGGCGCTGCAAGGCGCGACGTTCGCGTTCGCCGAGGTCAAAGGCGCTCTCCAGTTGCTCATGGGCAGCCTGGGCCTGTTCCATGCGACGCGCCAGTGCAATTTCCTCGGCGACGCTCAGCAGGGGGATCCGGCCGATCTCGTGAAGGTACTGCCGGATGGGGTCGGTGTATCCCTCACCCGCACCAGCCAGGATCTCGGTGTCTTCATCCGCTCGGTCCAGCGATGCCTGCGCTTCGGCCAGTTCGGCTTCGGCGAGTTCGAGGTCGGCTTCGGTCAGGTCCTCGGAGTTGTCAAGTTCGGCGGACGCCACGAACAGCTCGCGCTCTTCGGCGAAGGGTTGGGCCTCACCGGGCATTGAACTGACCGGTGGCGTTTCAGCTCGAGCCTGGCCACTGTTTTTGACGCGCGCACGGCGAGGTGCGCGGGAAGTGATTTCATTGGTGGTACTGACAGCTTTGCTTGGCATGATGGTGAGTTCTCCAGAGTGATCGCCCGGCTTTGATGGCCAGGGGGATAAGACGGGTCATGCGACATCGTGAGGGAAGCCCGTAGACTCGTGTCCGCCGGACCACTTCAAGCTGCAGGGTGGCCTGGGCGAATTCACGTGTGCCAGGCGAGGTCTTGTGCGTGTTTCCCGGAACGCCAGAGGGAAATCCCGGGTCCGGAGGTGGCCTGTGGAGCACCCTCCTCCCCACGGCGCCACCCGAAGCGCGCCAACTTTTGGATCGTGTCGGCTCGCGTGCGGCGCCGGGGCTTGCTGGTATTGGCAGACCGCCGGAATCGGCGCACCAGCCATCGGGTTCGACTTGTGCGGACAACGTCGATCTTGACTCAAGAGCTTGACTCAAGAGATTTTGGCATGTCAGATACCGCTCGACGGACGAAGCCAGAAGCTTCCCGTCGGCGGTCTATAAGAATACTCCCTGGAGCCCTTTCTGTCAATGGCAGAAAAACTGCGGGCGCGCTCAGCTGGACGACGGTATGAGCTTCAGGAAGGGCTCTGGCGCGGCAGACGGGCCATGTCTCGCCAGAAGCGGATCAGCACCTCGAAAAGCTCCTCGTATTCCGCTAAGTTCACGGGCCGCCACACGTAAGCATTGGCGTGCGCCTCGTACGCCCGGTAGACCTCGAGGTCGTACTTCGAGCCTGTCAGGACGATCAGCGGAATCTGCATCAGTCCCTGGCGCTGTTTGATTTCGATCAGAAAGTCAAGGTCCAGCACGTTCGGCGGATTGAAAATGATCAGGTCCGGCAGTGACTGCGATTCCAGGTGCTGCCAGGCCGCGTGGGCGTCGAGGACATGACGCAAATCCACCTGCGGATGCCGGGCGTCGAAGACGGTCTGAATGAGTGCTGTCTCGATGGGATCTTGCTCGATCAGCAAGATGGAAAGGGGTTGGGCACTCATCGGGTCACCTTAAACGCCACGCTTTAGGAGAAGCTGAACTTCCACTAAAAGCCGCACAGAAGCGCGACATGCCCGCGACTCAACGCTCGATGGCCGAAATGCGAAACGTCGGGATGACGGCGGGCCGGAGCGTGTTGGTACAGATACAGGCGCGGTCGGCCATCTCGACGAGCTTTTCCAGCAGGGCAGGGTCGGCGCAGCGGGCCCCCACCACCACCTCGATCTCAGTGAAGCGACTCGGAGCGCTCGCCAGCGTGCCAGTCACCTCCAGCCGCACGTCGTGAATCTCGGCCTCACGCGCGCGGATCGCCGCGAGCAGGTTGCTCATAAAACAGCCTCCCAGCGCGACCAGCAGGTACTCGCCGCCCATCATACCGCGGTCCTCGCCCCCCTTCTCGGTTGGACGGTCGATCAGCACGTGGTGCGTGCGGGCGACCCCTTCAGCGGTCGCCACGCCAACCTGATGAATTTGAACTTGAATTTGCATGCCTGTCCTTTCAGTACACACCGGTGACGCAGCGCCGCTTCCGGAACGGCGCAGGATCGACTGGACGACTTCCCCGTGATTCTTGCCTGTTCGGTCCAGGCTTTTCATGAGAGGGCCGAGAGCGTGCCCTTCACCGGCGACGAACGCGGTCCGGCAGCCGGCGTGACGGGCGCCGTCGCTGTCCCATCCGTGTGCACGCCCTGGACCGAGCCTGCGCTTCGAAGTGCTCGGCAGGTCAGGCGGGGACCCGCGCCCGGGGCGTCGACAAGGCCCACGGCTCACGCAATCCTTCCGGCCTGAGTACTGAGTAGTTCCTCAGCCACGTCCGCACAGCGGCGCTCGACTCAGTCGCCGTCGCTCTGTGGACTCCGCTGCGCCGCGTGACGAACCCGGATGAAACCTGTTGCAGCAAGTCACGACCGGGCGGTCACGGGGCAGTCCCCCGGCGTGCCCGGCGTGAAACCTCTCCTCGCTCCGGACATCCACGATGACGCCTTCCTGCTGCGCGCAGGCTGCTCAGGTCCTCTGGAAGGAGACGCTTCATGCGTGCCGCCTGAAAAAACATGCTACCCATGGCCATCCCAGGACACCCCGCAGCGGCTTACACAAGCGGCCAAGCGGCCTGGTGTTCCGGCGTGCGGTAGGGTGGAAACCTACGCACCCTCCAGGGAGGAAACGCTTGAATTCGCCCATCATTCATGCCTCGGACCTTGGCCGCACTTACCGCGTTCCCAAAAAGCGCCCGGGATTGCACGGAGCCCTGCAGGACCTGCTGCACCCCGAGTACCGCACGGTCGAAGCGGTGGGAGGCGTCAGCTTCGAGGTGCTGCCCGGTGAGAGCGTCGCCTACCTCGGTCCGAATGGTGCCGGCAAGAGCACCACCGTCAAGATGCTCGCCGGAATTCTGAAACCCACGCAGGGGAAAGTGCGCGTGCTGGGGTTTTCTCCGCACGCCGAGCGTCAGGCCTACGTGCGCCACATCGGCGTGGTGTTCGGGCAGCGCACGACCCTCTGGACGGATCTGGCAGTCATCGAGTCCCTGCGTCTGCTGCAGCGTGTGTACCACATTCCAGAGCGCCTCTTTCAGGCAAGGCTCGCGATGTTCGACGAGGTGCTCGACCTGCGCGCCCTGCTGGCCACCCCGGCACGCAAGCTGTCGCTGGGGCAGCGGGTGCGCGCCGACCTCGCCGCGGCCCTGCTGCACGACCCGCGCGTCGTGTTCCTCGACGAACCGACCATCGGCCTCGACGTGAGCGTCAAGGCCCGCATCCGCGAGTTTCTGCGCCGCATCAACCGCGAACTGGGCACGACGCTGCTGCTCACCACGCACGACCTGGGGGACGTCGAAGCGATCAGCGGGCGCGTCATGGTCATCGACCGCGGGAGGCTGATCTTCGACGGAACGCCGGGCCGCCTGCGCAGCGACCTGGGACGCGGCGACCGCCTCAGGATCGTCTCGCCGCACGGCCAGCTGGACGATCTGAACCGGGCAACCGCGGCGCTGGGCGTCAGCTGGGCTGACGAAGGCAACGGGCGGCTGTGCGCGGTGTACGACGCGCGGCGGGTTCGCACACCCGAACTGGTGGCACTGACGCTCTCGGCGGTGCCCGTTGAGGACCTCGAACTGCGCGAAGCCAGCATCGAGGACGTGCTGCGCGAACTGTACGACCGGAGCCGGCATGACTGAGCGCGCGGTCTACGGGGGCTTCGTGCGCCTGAGGTTTCTCGACCTCATCGCCAACCGCACGCGTTTTCTGATCGGTATCATGTCGTACTTCATCTATGTCAGCGTGTACGCCGCCATCTACCGCGCCATTTACCAGGGCCAGCAGGAAGTGGCGGGCCTCTCGCTGCTCGGTGCCCTCACGTACGTGGCACTGGCGTGGGTGCTGCGTTCGCTCTATACCAACGCGCTCGACCGCGAGGTGACCGAGGACGTGCGGCGCGGCGACATCGCGCTGTTTCTGCTGCGTCCCGTGGACTACCCGTGGTCGAAACTCGCGGGCGCCGCCGGTGAGGCCCTGGTGCGCGCGCTGCTGTTCACGCTTCCCTCCGGAGCGGTGATCCTGATGGTGTACCGCGCCTTGCCACCCGCCAGCCCTGGCGCCGCACTCGGCTTTCTGGTCGGGGCAGTCCTGGCCTTCACGGTGTACTCGCAACTCAATCTGCTGGTCGGCATTGCCGCCGCCTTCACAGAGCACACCATCGGTCTTCAGCGCGCCAAGAACGCCATGGTGGACCTGCTGGGCGGGGTGCTGATTCCGCTGCCGTTCTTTCCCGAGTGGGCGCAAGGGGTGCTGGCGTGGCTGCCCTTTCAGGCCGTCGCATACACGCCCGTGGCCATATACCTCGGCCGGACGGACGTTGTCAGCGGGCTGCTGGTGCAGACAGCCTGGTCGGCCGCGCTCTTCGTGCTGGTGCGCCTGCTGTGGCGGCGGGCCCTCGACCGCCTGACCGTGCACGGAGGCTGAGGTGAGGCGTCAACTGTCCCTGACCCTGGCCTACGTGTCGATGCTCCTGAAGGCGCGCCTGAGCTACCGGGCGGACTTTCTGGTGCAGGTGGGCTCGGACCTGCTGCTGCAGGCAGTCGACATCGCGTTTCTGGCAGTGGTGTTTTCGCGTGTGCGCTCACTGGCGGGCTGGTCCTTCGACGAGGCGCTGTTCATTTATGGTTTCTTCCTGATTCCCTTCGCGCTCTTCAACGCCTCCTTCGCGGCGCTCTCGGATGTGGGCGGGCGCTACGTGGTGGGCGGCGACCTCGACCGGGTGCTCACGAGGCCGCTCAGCGCCCTGCTGCAGGTGCAGCTCGAACTGTTGCGCCCGCAGGCCCTCAATGGTGTAATGCTCGGGGTCGTGGTGCTGGGAATCGCCTCCGCCCGCCTGGGGGTGACATGGACGGCCGCCGACATCCTGGCCGCCCTCTCGGGCATCCTGGGCGCGTGGCTGGTGTACGGCGGCGTGTGGGTGATGGTGGCGAGTTTGTCCTTCTGGACGCAGGAGCGGAGCGCCAGCCTTTTTCCGGTCGTCTACAACTCCATCAATTTCTCACGCTATCCGCTGACGGTGTACCCGGCGGCCGTGCGCTTTGTGCTGACCTTCGTGCTGCCGTATGCCTTCATCGCCTTCTACCCGGCGGCGGGCCTGCTGCGTGACGAATACGCCCGCCTGGGATGGCTTACCCTGCCCGTCGGCCTGACGGTCTTTGCGCTCTCGCTCGTGGTCTGGCGGCGCGGCCTCGCGCGCTACGAGGGCGCCGGGTCCTGAGGCCCGGGTCCGCCTAAACCAGGCGGGCACATCGGGGCAGGCGACTGACAGAGAGCGTGCGCTAGCCTGGAAACACCCTTCTCAGCGCGCCGAAAGGAGCAACACCATGACGCGACCCAAGCCGAGCTTTCAGGAACTCTACCCGGGCTACCCGGAACCGGTTTTCGAACCGCTGGTGTTCCACCGCTTGCCCCCCCAGGAAATGCAGAAGCGCGCCGAAGCGTTCTACCGGGAACTCAGCGCCCGGCGAACCACCCGGCATTTCAGCACGGAAAGCGTTTCGCGCCAACTGATCGAGCTGGCGGTCCTCAGCGCGGGCACGGCGCCGAGCGGCGCTCACCGTCAACCCTGGCGCTTCGTGGCGGTGCAGGACCCCGAACTCAAACGCCGCATCCGCGAAGCCGCCGAAGAAGAGGAATTCAGGACCTACACCGCGCGGATGCCCGAGGAGTGGCGCGCAGCCCTGGCGCCCCTCGGCACCGATTACGTCAAGGAGCACCTGACGGATGCGCCCTGGGTGGTGGTGGTCTTTCGCGAGAAGTTCGGTCTGCGCCCCGATGGTTCGACTTACAAGAACTACTACACGACCGAGAGCGTGGCCATCGCGGTGGGCCTCTTCATCGCCGCCGTGCACCACATGGGGCTCACCACCCTGACGCACACGCCCAACCCGATGGCGTTTCTGGGAGAGTTGCTCGGGCGTCCCAGAAACGAGGAGGCGATGCTGGTCCTGCCGGTGGGGTACCCGGCGCCGGGCGCACAGGTCCCCAGATTGCAGCGCAAAGCGCTGCGCGAGATCTTTCAGGTGGATGCCGGGTGAAGGCGGAGCGCACGCTTCAGGCACGCCATGCGGGATTCCGGCCGGAACGCCCGTTGCGGGTGCTGCTGGTGGGTGGCGGGCACGCCAACATCGCCCTGCTGAAGGCCGCGCGTCGCTGGACCGCCCGGGGCGTGGAGGTCACGCTGATCAACGATACCCGTCACCTGCTTTACTCCGGCATGACGCCCGAATACCTTGGCGGGGCGTACCGGTTGAGCGAAATCCGCATCGATCTGCTGCGCTGGTGTCTGGCCGCCCGCGTCCGCTTTCTGCAGACCCGCGCGACGGGCATCGACCTGAAGCGTCGCACCGTCCTCACCGAGGAAGGCACAGCCGTTGCCTGCGACCTCGCGGTGTTCGACGTGGGCGCCACCAATCCCCGCCAGGCGCGCGCGGGAAACGCGGTCCTCACCAAACCCCTGCACCACGTGCTGCGCCTGGAACGGTGGCTCGCGGACGTGCTGTCGCGCGAACAGCCGGTCCGTTCGCTGGTCATCGTGGGCGGCGGAAGCGCCGGCTGTGAGGTCATGCTGAACGTCAGCGCCCGCCTGCAGCGCAGTGCGCGCCCGCACGCGCTGCGCCTGACGCTGCTGCACGCCGGGCAGACGTTGATGCCGCAGTTCGCGCCCCCGCTCGGGCGCCGCGCGGGGCAGCTCCTGCGCGCACGCGGGGTGGACGTGCGGCTGGGCGCGCAGGTCGAGCAGGTTGAGGACGGCGTCGTGCGCCTGCAGAACGGCGAGCGCGTGGCACAGGACCAGGTGGTGTGGGCCACCGGTACCAGCGGACAGCCGCTGTTCGCCGACTCCGGGCTGGCCGTTGATGAGCGGGGTTACGTGTGGGTCGACGGCTTTCTGCGCGTACCCGGTGAGCCCTGGCTGTTTGCGGCCGGTGACTGCGCGCGCATGGAAGGCCCGATGCTCGAACGCAGCGGCGTGAACGCCGTGAAACAGGGCCTGACCCTGCGGGCAAACATGGAGCGTCTTGTGGATGCCTGGCAGGCCGGAAAGGGCCCGGATACGGTGGGGCTCGCCGCGTTCAAGGCTTACCCGGTGGCGCCCTACCTGCTCTCCACCGGGGAGCGTGAAGCGCTGCTGGCCCTCGGGCCGCACCTGGGGCTGCGCGGTTCACTGTTGCTGACGCTCAAGCACCTCGCGGACCGGGTCTGGATCGGGCGCTACCAGTTCGCAGACGAACGCGGCGAGCGCTGAGGCCGCGTCAGCGCTCGCCGCTGTTCAGGCTTCACCGCGCCCGTCACCGCGCCCGTCACGGCGGCGGCCAAAGGCGTGTCCCCGTAGGAACAAGCCCAGGTACGTCTGGCGGACCGCGTCCCCGAACGTCGGGTATGGCGCGCTCAGCAGTGCAAGGCGTAGGGGGTGAACTCCCAGCCGGGCGGGCAGGCTGAGCAACTGAATCAGTTCGCCCGCCCGGCTTGAAACGGCCTGCGCGCCCAGAATGCGCAGACCGAGCGGCGTGCCGAGCCAGCCTTTCAGGGCGACCAGCTTCACAAAGCCGCCCTCTCCCTCGGTAATGGCGCGGTCCAGACGGCGCAGGTCGTATTCCACGACCGTCACGCGCCGACCGAAGCGGCGCACGGCCTCGTGTTCGGTCATGCCCCAGTGCGCGATCTCGGGATCGGTGAAAACGACCCAGGGGATATCCTCGGCCCGCGACGCCCGCGACGCCCGCGCACGCAGGCGTGCGAGGAGCCTTCCCGGGACGCCGAGCGTGCCGAGACCGGCGAGCGTGCCGCGCCCGGTGGCGCCGTGCGTGAACATGGGACTCCCCACCACGTCCCCCGCGCCGCTCAGATAGGCGCAGCTGACCGAGCGCATGCGGGTGTTCACCTTCAGCCCCCCCTCGTCGAACTTCGCGCCGATCACCTCCAGGCCGAGCCCGCGTACGCGGGGCCGCTTGCCGGTGGCGAGCAGCACATGCGAGGCCTCCAGCGCCGCGCCGCCGCGCAGGTGCGCGCAGATTCCGTCCGGCATGCGTTCCAGACGCTCCACATGGCCCTTCAGGTGAACGCGCACCCCGTCGGCTTCCAGCGCCCGCAACAGCGCCCGCGACGCCGCCGGGTCGCTTTGGGGCAGCAGTCTTTCGCCCGAGTGCACCAGCGTGACGTCGCTGCCGAGCCGGACGAAGGCCTGCGCCATTTCGCAGCCCTGAGCGCCGCCCCCGAGAATCAGCAGATGACCGGGCTGCACGGGCAACTCGAAGAGCGACTCGTGCGTCAGGTAGGGCACCTCGGTCAGGCCCTCGACTGGCGGCAGGACCACTTCCGAACCGGTGGCGAGCACGAACTCCCGGCCCACCAGGCGGTGGGTATGACCGCCACACTGCACTTCCAGCGTGCGCGGCGCCACGAAGCGCACCTCACCATTGACCACGCGCACGCCGCTGTGCTGCACCGCGCGCGGCGAGTCGAACTCCTGAAAGGCCAGCCGGGCGCGGTCGAGCGCCGCGCGGACGCTCGACCAGCACGGCGCTCCCAGCGACGCCAGACCGAGGGACTCGCTCGTCTTGGCGGCGTGCACGCGCCGGGCCAGCGCAAGCAGCGTCTTGGACGGCACGCATCCGGTAAAGAGGCACTCTCCGCCCAGCCGGTCACGCTCCACGAGCATCACGCGTTTCCTGGCGGTCGCGGCGAGCTGCGCAGCCGTGAGACCCGCCGAGCCTCCGCCGATCACGATCACGTCCGCGCGCAACGTCTGGTCACCCAGGACGCACGGCACGTTCCACTGTGCGGCAGGAGGGGTATCCGCTTCCCGCTTCACTCGAGCGCCTCGAGTTCCAGTCGCTCGATGAATTTTGCCAGGCCAGGAACGTTCACCCGGTAATCGCCGCGGGTCCCGAGCACCAGTTCCTGCGTCCTCCATGCGCTGATGGCCTGCGTGGCACTGACCCGGCTGGCGCCCGCCATACTGGCGATCTCGTCGTGCCGAAGGTCGATTTTCAGGTGGTATACGCCCTCCCCCACCTCCTCGCCAAGTCGCGCGGCGAGTTCCAGCATCACGCGGGCGAGCCTGATCTGCACGGGCTGGGTCATGACGTGCAGCTTTGCTTCGAGGTCCGCGTTGCGGCGCGCCAGCACCATCGCGAAGGTCAGTGCGACGTTCGGCAGCCTCGCCGCGACTTCCAGAAACTGCTCGCGGCTCACCGGGCACACGACCGTCGGCTCGCTCAGGCACACGGCGTCGGCGAGGCATTGATCGGCTCCGGTCAGGAAGTTCTCCCCGAAAAAGTCGTCGGGACCACACACCGAGATGACCCGCTCGCCGCCCAGCCAGGTGGGCTGGGCAAGCTTCACGTGCCCTTCGAGCAGGATGTAGAGGCACCCGGCCGGATCGCCATGGCGGAACACACGCTCACCCCGCGCGAAAGGACGCGGCGGGCAGATCTGGCCCATCAGCTGCATATCGCGGTCGCTGAGGGACTTCATCCAGTCGGTCTCGGTGACTGCCCAGGCTTTCGTGGCACTGCCTTTTAGGGTACCGCGCGCGTGCGGAGCGACGCCCAACATCGACAGCAGGCGCCGGGCGGGATCGAAGACTGTCATGACCGCCCCTCCTGCACGTAAACATACTCCCGGTGGCTGCGCATGTCTCCAGTGTGCCCCAGCGTGGGCGCGCGCGTGTCGCCATGACGACACGCGCCGGGACAAGCGGGCTGGCGAACTCAGACTGGTTTAAGAAGTCAGCCGGGTGCGGGGCACCGTGCGTCCGGCCATCGCCGCGTAGGTCACGCCGAGAACGACGCCGAAGATCAGGTGGCCCAGCAGGCTCATCAGGTTCGGCATGCTCAGGGCACTGGCGAACTGTGGGCCCATGCCCATCATGACGGGCATCATCAGCAGGGGTCCCAGTACCCACCACGCCAGGCCGTACAGCGCGCCGAGGCCCGCAGCGGACCCGGTACCCCGCACGCGCTCTCCCAGGACCAGCGCGAAGCCCAGCCCGATCACTGCACTGATCAGGAGGTGCACCAGCAAACCGACTGCGGCACTCTCGCTGCCGACAAGGCTCGCAATCATGGGCAGCATGCCCATGGTGGCCATCATCACCCCAAATACCACTCCGCCTGCCAGCCCGCCGACGACGCCTGCCTTCAGGTTCTGCGTATTCATAATTTTCCTCCAGGTTCAGCGTCGTCCAACACCGGGGGACGGTGTGTCAAGCGCTTGACATACGGGCAGATCCATGGCCAGGAGGCATGATGCATGAAGCACAGCTCAAGCCACTCTGTTCTCTGGGCGACACGCCCGCGGGTGAGGCTGCGCTGCAATGAGCCTGGAGCGGTGGTGTGCCGCTGGCCGTCACGACGGCGGGCGGCACCCCGGCCTATGCCAGGCACAGCATTCCAGAGACACGGGAGGTTTCAGATGCGAGCAGTATGGAACGGCGTGACGATCGCGCAGAGTGACGACATCGTCAAGGTGGAGGGCAACGCGTATTTCCCGAGGGAAGCCCTGAGCGACGCGCTGATCAAGGACAGCGCCACCAACACCGTCTGCCCCTGGAAGGGCACGGCGAGCTATTACACCCTGGTGGTGGACGGCAAGGAAAATCCCGACGCCGTGTGGTACTACCCGGAACCCAAGGACGCGGCGAAGAAGATCAGGGGCCGGGTGGCCTTCTGGCGCGGCGTGGAGATCCTGCCCGACTGAGCGCTGAAAGGAGCGAGCGGCCCCTGTCGGGCCGCTCGCTCCTTTCAGCGCTCAGCGCGGCGCGTACAGCCGGGTTTGCGGCGCGTACGCCGCCCACGCAAACCAGAAGTGGTTTGCGTGGGCGATCGCCCGCAGGGTCCTGCCTTTCAGCGGCCCGCTGATGGCGCGTCCGGCGATGCTCCACAGGCTGCCCGTCTCACGGTCGCGAAAGGCGCCTTTGACGCGTTCGAAGGTGAGCGACCGTTCCCCGAGACGCCGGTCGAACACCACACCCGCGCCTACATCCCGCGCTTCGCCGATCTGGGCGGTGTCGAGCGCGCTCGCGGTTCCCGCCGACCAGAACACCACCACGGGCGTATCCGCCACGCGGTCGTTCACAACGCCTCCTTTGGACAGCACCCCGAAAGGATACGCCGCGTGCGTGTCACCCACGCTGACCGTCACGACGCGTTCCTTGGGCGCCAGGCGCCCGTCGAGCGGTCCGGAATACAGGAAGGGCGGTTCGTCCGCGTCGTCATACCCCACGTAGGGATTGCGGCCGTAATCACGGGGGTACCCAGTGTTTCTGGAGAGCACGCGCGCCTCCGGCGCCTCGCGCGCGGCTTCCTGAAAGGAGACAATCAGGCTCGGATAAATTCGCAGTTGCGTCCCGGCGAGCGTTCCGACGATGCCACGCCCGATGGCCTGATACCACAGCGAGTGCGTGGCGGAGTCAAACATCACCAGGTCGCTTTTGTACAGCATGCCTGAGACGCCAAAGGTCACCAGCAGTTCGCTGCCCGGAGTGCCGCCCAGGCGCGAGCGCTGCTCGTCGCCGACCGGCACACGACGGTCGGCGACGAGCGCCGTATTGCACAGCGGACAGAAAGTCACGGCCACCGGAACGCGCCCCAGGGTGACGTTGGCAATCTCATGCCAGATCAGCACCTGAAGCGGAAAGATGCCCGTCTCGCCGTCCACGCTCACCAGAATCACCGGCTCGCGCGGCGTGAGCCACTTCGCGGCCTGCTTCACCGTCTCGAAGCGAGCTGGACGGGTGTCGGGCAAGCCGGCGTGGTCCTCCTGAAAGCCCAGCGGCGGAATGCCGTTCGGCGGAGGACCACCCGAGCGCAACTCGTCGAGCTGCACGGTCTTGTACTGCGACTCAACCTTGAGGGCGTCGATCTGTTCGGGCTGCGCGTGCGCCCCACCGAACAGCAGGGTCACCGTGGCCAGGAGCGGTCTGAGCATGTGGGTCTCCTTCGCGCTCCGGTACGGCCCGCCACGCCGCACATCCCAGGATCAGAACCCAGGAACAATCAGCAGTGGCAGCTGGAGGCACATCAGGCTCCTTTCCTGCCGAAAGCAAACCAGGAACGCTGCCACAACAGCCTGACACGCGCTTCACGGCGGGTGTGTTGTGCGGACAACACGGCTGGGCCGGGCAGCGCGCTACAACACAGTGAAGAGAGACAAGCTCGGAACCATGAAAGGATCAACCATGCGAGTACTGACGACTTTGCTGCTTCTAAGCCTGGGCGTCGCCCAGGCTGTGCGCCCGGGCGACGTCGCTCCGAACTTCTCCCTGAAAACCGAGGCCGGAAAGACGGTGTCCCTGAACAGCCTGCGCGGAGAGCCGGTCGTGCTGACCTTCTGGGCCACCTGGTGCCTGGTGTGCAAGGAGGAGCTGCCCGAACTCAATCAGGAAGCGCGGGCGGCGAAGCTGAAGAACATGTACGCCGTGAGCGCCACGGACAGTGCCAAAGACGCCCTGGCCTATTTCCGCAAAAACGAGCTGGGTAGCGTTACACCCCTGGTGGACGCGCCGGGCACCAAAGGGACGAGCACCGCGGCCAGCGTGGCCCGGGCCTACCGGATCATCGGGCAGCCGGTGTCGGTATTTATCGATAAAGCGGGCAAGGTCTCGGCAGTCCACTCCGGGTACATGCCACCCGAGCAGTTTCGCGTGTACCTGAAGACCATCCAGACGCCATGATCTCCAGCCCCAGCTTTCTGTTCGCCTTCGGAGCGGGGCTGCTGTCCTTTCTGTCACCCTGCGTGCTGCCGCTGCTGCCGGCGTATCTGGGCTTCCTGACGGGCATGAGCCGCGGGGAACTGTCAGAGCGCGCCGCACGGCGTCCGGCCCTCAAGCACGCGCTGGCGTTCCTGGCAGGCTTCGGGGTGGTGTTTCTGGCGCTGGGGGCGCTGGTGGAGTCGGCCAGCATCATCCTGACGACCTATGGCACACCGGTGCGGGTGCTGGGCGGCGTGATCGTGCTGCTGCTCGGTCTGGTCACGCTGGGCGCATTGCGGGCACCGTGGCTGAAGATGGAACGGCGCACACACCTGGCCCGCAAACCCGCAGGCTACCTGGGCAGCGCTCTGGTCGGGCTGGCCTTCGCGGCGGGCTGGACGCCGTGCATGGGACCGATCCTGGCGGGCGTGCTGTTCGTCGCGGCGCAGCAGCCGGGGCTGGGCGTTCCGCTGCTCCTGACCTACGCCCTGGGCTTCAGCGTGCCGTTTTTGCTGGGCGCCCTGTTTCTCGAGCGGATCCGCTTGCTCGGGCGCTTCACGCCCACCCTGGAGCGGGTGGGCGGCGTCATGATGGTGGTGGCGGGCGTGCTGCTGCTCACCAACGGCTTTGCGGTGATGAGCCAGTACCTCGTGAACGTCCTGGGTTTTCAGGGCTTCTGAGCGGCCGGTTACTGAGCGGCCAGGTTACAGGGTGGGCGCCCCGGCGGTACCCTCCACCCAGCGTTCACCGTTCACGCCGACTTCCAGTTTCCAGACCGGAATATGCACCTTGAGGTGCTCGATCAGAAAGTCGCAGCCCTCCAGCGCGGCGCGGCGGTGCGCGCTGCCCACGGCGATGATGATGCTCGCCTCGCCGGGCAAGAGGCGACCCGTGCGGTGCGCGAGATACACCCCGCCAAGCGCGAACTTCGCGCGTGCGGCGTTCGCGGCGTCCTGCAACACCCGCCGCGCCATCGGTGGATAGGCTTCGTAGTCGATAAAAGCGATGTCCACTCCCTGGTTGGGCGAGCGGACAGTCCCGACGAAAAAGGCCTGAGCGCCCCACTGGGGCCGCGTCACGAAATCCTGCGCCTCGCCCAGGCTGAGGGGCGCGTCGGTCAGCAGGCAGGTGTCCGCCTCACCCTGTCCTTCGCCGCTGCCGCCGGCGACGGGCGGCAGAAACGCGACCTCGTCCCCGTCCCTCAGCAGGGTGTCGGGCGTGGCGTACTGCTCGTTCACGGCGATCATGCAGCCCTGCAGCGAGACGCCGTGCTGCTCGCTCACCCCGGCAGCGAGGTCACGCGCAGAGCTGCCCGGCGGCAGTTCGACGTGCACCTGTTCCGTACCGGCCTCGCGTTTCAGCCGCGCGAAGAAGAGGACGGTGACGTTCACGCCGTGCGCCCTTCAAGACGATTGGGCGTGCAGCGATGAAAAAAAACGGAGGGGGCACGGACAGTGCCTGAAAGTCGCTGATGAATGGGTCGCTGGGTCATAAGCTGCATCGCGTAAAGGCTCCTCAACCGCCGATGTGGGACATTTCGACTTTGGTGCGTGGGGTGGCTTCGGTGCGCTCCTCGGAATAGCGGTCGGTCCGGCCACGCCAGACCTCTTCGAGCAGCGCGTAGAGTTGGTCCTCGCCTGCTCCTTCTCGCAGGGGCGCGCGCAAATCGGTGCCGCCCGAGGCGAAGAGGCAGGTGTACAGCACGCCCTGCGCAGAGAGGCGCGCCCGCGAGCAGTCCCCGCAGAAGGGCGCCGTGACGCTGGAGATCAGGCCGACCTCGCGGCCCTGCCCGTCCACATAGCGCGACGCGACCTCACCGCGGTAGTTGGGGTCTGCCGCCGTGAAGTCACCGCCCAACCGGGCGAGGACCTCGCCCGAGGGAACAACGTGCTCGGTACTCCAGCCGTTGTGGTTACCGACATCCATGAACTCGATGAAGCGCAGCACGTGCCGGTCACGGAAGTATTCCCACAGGGCGCGCAGCTGGTCGTCGTTCACCCCGCGCTGCACGACGGTGTTGATCTTGACGCCCAGGCCCGCCTGCGCGGCGGCCTCGATGCCTTCCAGCACCCGCTCGACCAGGACGTTCAGACCGTTCATGCGCCCGAACACCACGGAATCGAGGGCGTCGAGGCTGACCGTCACACGCCGCAGTCCGGCGGCCCTCAGGGCCGGGGCGAGGCGGGCGAGCAGCAGCCCGTTGGTGGTGAGGGCGACATCCTCCACCTCCGGAATTCCCGCGAGGCGCGCGATGAGCTCGGGCAGATCGCGGCGCAGCAGCGGCTCACCACCCGTCAGACGCAGCTTGCGCACGCCCGCGCGCACGAACACCCGCGCGAGCGTCTCGATTTCCTCGAAGGTGAGGAGCTCGGCGCGTGGCAGGAACGCGTAGTCCGGCCCGAACACCTCGGCGGGCATGCAGTAGGTGCAGCGCAGGTTACAGCGGTCGGTCACCGAGATGCGCAGGTCCCGCAGGGGGCGGCTGAGGGCGTCCAGCAGGAGAGGCACACGCCCGTTATAGCCCTCGGCGGGAGAAGACGAGGCGACTTGTCTCGCATTCGTGAGTGCATGAGGAGACTCGCAACCTGTCAGGGCGCCCGGCGGGCGACGTGAACCGAACACTGCTGGCATGGCGGGGAGCGGAGCGGGGGTGCTGCTCGCGGCGGGCGCGTCGAGCCGGATGGGACAGCACAAGCTGCTGCTCGGCGTGGCCGGAGAGCCGCTCGTGCCCCGCTCGGTGCGCGCTGCGAGCAAGCGGGCTCGGCGGCGTGCTGGTCGTGACGGGCCGCGAAAGCAAGCTTGTGGCCGCGCTGAGCGGGCTGGCGTGCAGCTCCGTGGGGCTGTCGGTTGTGGGGTTTACTGTGGTCATCATGGCCGCGCTGAGACAACGCGGTCGCACCGCACGGTCGTGGTACGGTCAACAAAGCACCAAGACGCGTCGGCATTTCGGTGAGTCGCTGTGGTCGGAGGATATGGCCATCCGGGCGCTGCCCGAAGGTCGGTCAGGAAGCTCGGCTATTGGTGGGCGTCGAACAGCTGAAAACAGGCTTCGGTCACGACGCCGAACACCAGGTGTCCTGCCAGGCCGCGCGCGTGCGTCTGCCAGGGAAATGCCTGTGGCGGCTTGGTCAGACCGAGGGCCGCGTTTCCTGCCTCGTCGACCGTCAGCCAAAATGCCGCGCCGAACAGCAGTCCTTTCGACCAGCCGGACAGCGGAACAGCGTCACGCATCACCCCATACGCCGCGCCGGCTGCCAGGCTGAGCGCCCAGTGAATGGCGGACCCGTACTGCTGTCGTTGGTCGTCATCGAGTTCCTGGTCCATCAATTCCGCTGCCTTCTCTGCCGCGACGCCATACGCCATCTTTCCGTCACGCGCCGCATCTTCGCGCTCGCGGGCCTGCTGGTTTTCCTGGTCGTACAGGTACGACGTCGCTTTCCCCATCATCCACGCCGCTGCCCCTCCAGCGAGCGCACCCAGGGCCGCCTCAACCAGCATGTTGCGTTCCTTGATCATGTCCATCCTCCTGTAAGGCACCGGTTCAAGACCCGGCGCTTCTACTGCACTGAGCTTGACGGCGTGATGGCCATGAGTACCCGTTCGAATGACGGCTGTTTCAGGCGTGGACATCCTTGGTAACCGGGGAGTCACCCGTTTGCTGCGCGCGGGCCCCACTCTGCACGCCAACCGCAACCTCCACACCAACGTATCCAACG
The DNA here is from genome assembly GCF_000317835.1 of Deinococcus peraridilitoris DSM 19664. NCBI lineage: Bacteria > Thermotogati > Deinococcota > Deinococci > Deinococcales > Deinococcaceae > Deinococcus > Deinococcus peraridilitoris. The sequence continues at coordinate 674,833 of NC_019793.1, forward strand.
TCACCCGTTCCTGCCCGGGTCCTCAGTGGGAATCGGACTGGTAGAAGTGCGCGACAACCGCCCCGTACAGCAAATGTCCCAGCAGGAACATCATGACGCTCCCCGGCCCGTACCCAAGCGCGAACCTCCTCAGGGCCGGTGTTCTGCCGTCCTGCACGGTGTGATTCCTGGCGTCCAGGCCAGGCAGGACGAGGCTGGCAATCAGCCAGTGCACCAGACCGAGCTGTGCCCCGAAAGCGGGTGGACGGGACCGGACACGTTCCAGGATGGCCGCATACGGTAACGCAATCAGCATGGAAAGCAGCAGATGCGCCCCTATCCCGCTCAGCCTGCTGCTCAGTCCGTCCGTTCGGCGCGTGACCATGCTGCCCTCGTAGCGGGACATGCTCAGGCGGCTGAGGCCCGACTGATGGGCCGCAAAAGCAAAAGCTTCCATGGCCAGCGCGCCGAGAATACCTGCTTTCACCGTTCTCGCGATGCGGATCATCAGGGCCTCCTTTGACGATCACTCCAAGGGAAAGACTGATACCAGAAGTGGCTTTCGCACGGCGAACCGCACGGAAACGAACCAGGTGTCAGGCTGAACTCCGGGGTCCACTGCTCTGAGTCTCTGGCACGAGGGACAAGAAGCAAGGGACAATCTGGCGCGTTCACCTTGGCGTGCCCTGACCCCTTTCCAGGGTGAACCCCGAAAGGACCATCCATACAAAACGAGCACGACCCGAGCGTGCTCTCTGCACGTACTGGACCCAGGGCTTCAGGAGCGGGCGGCACTTCTGGCTCCCACAGTCTGTGTGAGGTCCTGGGGGCGGGGTGGATGGAGTTCGCGGTCCATCACACGCAGCACGGCGTCCGTCACCATCCCGAGGACAATGTGCTCGACCAGGCCGCGCGCGTGCGCCTGCCACGGGTAAGCGCGCGGACCGCCAGACAGTTTCAAAAGCGGGTTCACCAATTCGTCGTTCATGGCGAACAGGCTCAGGCCGTACAGGAATCCTTGCGCCTTGGAAAGCTCCCTGAATCGGTGGCGCAGCACGCCGTACAGTGCGGCTGGCAGAATGCCCAGGGCGAAATGCGCGGTGACGCCCCACGGATTGGGCTGCGGCGGAACGAGCTGCTTCCCCAGGGCGTTCGCCACTCGGTTGGCGATGTTGTGCGCAGGATCCATGCCGTTCGGGCGGGCCTCGAGCTCCTGCTGCAGTGCCCGCTCGTCTTCTCGCAGGTACATGTACCAGCCGATGCGGTCCATCATCCAGACGCCCGCTGCTCCCGCAACTGTCCCTTTGATGGCCTCGTTCAGGACGTTCACCGCTGATGAGTTCATGCAGTCCTCGCTCCCCTGCGCCTGACGGGCGCCCACTGGCTTCACTGATAAGGCTGGCCGTCCTGGTTTCCGCAGCTATTTTTCAACCTAATACGGTCTTGCGTTGAGGATCTTCCGAGGAGCATGCTGAGGCGTGCCCCCCGAAGTTCGTTTGAAGCCGCACTTGACCTCGGATGAATTGCGCAAGTGCTATCGGTGCTGTGCTCACCCTGCCGACAAGACACGCTGGCACGCCTTGTGGTTGATCTCGCAAGACAAGGCCAATCGCCACGTCGCGCAAGTCGTCGACCGTTCGCATACTTGGGTCAACGACCTGGTGCGTGCCTACAACGAAGGCGGACCCAACGCCGTACCCACCCACAAGCGTGCAGGCGAAGCACGCGGCGGCAAGAAAGCGGTCTTGGACGTCAGCGGCGTCTTGGAACTCGGGCAAGCGCTCGACACCGAGGCACCGCCAGGCGGGGGACTGTGGACGGGCGCAAAGGTCGCGGCTTGGATTGCAGCGAAGACGGGCCATCGTCCTGACCAAGCGACCGGCTGGCGATACTTGCAAAAGCTCGGTTACAGCCAGCAAACGTCGCGTCCCGCGCATCCCCAGGCGGCCAGCAAGGAAGAGCAAGCGGCGTTCCAAAAAAAATCCTCGCACTGAGTGCCAAGCTCCAAGCCGAACATCCGGACAAGGACGTGCGGTTGTGCTTTCAGGACGAGGCGCGGTTCGGTCTCAAGCCCACGTCTCGCCGTCTGTGGGCCAAGAAAGGTCAGCGACCGACGGCGCCCAGTACCGTCAAGTACCAGTGGACGTACCTGTACGCAGTCGTCGAGCCTGCGCTGGGTCGGGTGTTCTGGTTCGTATTGCCGAAGGTTGACACGTGCGTCATGAGCGTCTTCTTGCGCGCCTATGCGGCTTCACTACCCGAGAAGGTCATCGCCCTGCTCGTGCTTGACGGTGCAGGCTGGCATTCGACCAGGAAACTCAAGGTGCCCGACAACATCGTGTTGGCCGTCTTGCCACCCTACTCGCCCGAACTCAACCCAGCTGAACGCTTGTGGACCTTGGTGCGTGAGGCGACGCACCACCAGACCTTCACTGATCTCGACGCCCTCGAACAGCGGCTGTGCACTCGCTGCGTGGAACTCGATGCACAGCCACAGGTCATTTCATCCGCAACGGCCTACTTGGGCTACTACCCTGAAAGTTCATGAATGCAATACCGTATAAGTGCTATGAGTGCGGCTCTTGTGTACCCACCGTAAAGCGCCGTTTATCCAACCGGCCGACCTGACACTTCGTACGTTGCGGGAGGACGGTATCGGAGACACAGTTGCCCGTCAGGCAAGACGAACGGCCGCCAGGCTTCCAGCGACCTGTACGTCTTCCTGCACCACCTCCAAGCTGAGTTCTCACCGTAATCGGGTGGATCACGTCAGGCAGCCCGGCAGCCAATGCTCACGAAAAGGCAGGTGCGGCGTCCACGTGGACGCCGCACCTGCCTTTTCGGTAATCTCAGCCTTGACGCTGCTTGTGCTTGACGTTCTCGCAGATCACCAGAACGCGCCCGTGGCGGCGGACGATGCTGCATTTGTCGCAGATGGGCTTGACGCTGCTTCTCACTTTCATGGTTTTCTCCATTGCCTGCTCTTCGGACCCAACGTGCGAGGTCCACGAGCATTTCGGGTGTGTCGTCGGGTGCGCGGAACGCACCACAAGAGTATAGCAGAACACGAAAGAAATCTGCGCAAACCGCACGCAGGTTCGGCACTTGAAGGCTGCCTGTTCAAGGTGCCGCCAAAGCCCCGCGTTAAGGCATAGAGCGCAATCCTTGTCGTTCGAGGTCCGTCAGAACGTGAGTACGGTGTACCCCTCGCGCACCAGGGCCGCGAGGCTGGCGTGCTGCTTGTATTCGCTCAGTGCCGGAATGCCGGCCTCGGTAATCGTGTCCAGGACGCCGTGCGACCGGGCACACAGCTTGCACGCCCCACGTACCTGGGGACGTACCCGCTCGAACAAGGTGTGCAGGCGGCTCTCGGAGTCGAGCACGGCCGCGAGGCTCTCGGTGCCGCTCCCGTCGAACACCACCGTCACGTCATCTCCACTCTCGATGAGTTCCTCGGCAGTCACGAGCGCCCGGTATACCCGGGCGCTGTCACGTTTGATGTCTTCAAAAATAACAAGGGCAATCTTGAGGGGTGCAGTCATGGTAAATCCTTTCAGGGAAAAGAGGGGTTGACCCGGGCGGGCTGCTGCTGAGATTCACGTTTGAATTTCAGCAGCTCGCGTTTCCTTTGCATGGCCCGGCGGTGGCGTGGGAGGCCGGGTGTACTTCGGCGCCCTTACAGGCTGGAGTGATCTTTGACGGCCACTTCGAGCCGGTCCTTGATACTCGCGTAAAATGCGTCCACCTGCTCGGGCTGCTCGATGTTTTTCCTGAAGAATGCCCGGCGTTCCTCGGGAGCGGTGATGATGTCGGTCTGATCCGCCTTGAGACCGTCTATGACAATCCGGGCGACTTCGTCCGCCGTCTGGTAATGGAAGCCGAGCTCGGGCCCCGCGGCGTTGCTTTCCATCATGGCCGTGCGGGTCGCCCCGGGAAACACGGTGTGGACGCTGACACCCTCACCCTGCAGCTCGCGCCGCAGCGCTTCCCCGAACCGCGCGATGCCGGCCTTGGTGGCTGCGTACACCTGGTAGAAGGGCCCACCGACCAGGCCAAAGCCGCTGGAAATGTTCACCACGGCGCCTCCCCCATCGCCCCGCAGGGCTGGGAGCGCCACGCGCGTCAGCAGGATCGGGGCGGTGAGATTCAGGTTGATCATCGCCAGGATGTCCTCAGGGGTGAGGTTTTCCAGACGGCCCGCACGGACGTTCCCGGCGTTGTTCACCAGCATGTCGAGCCGGCCAAAGGTGTCCACAGCCTGCCGGACAGCGCGTTCCTGCACGGCCGGATCAGTGATGTCACCGATGACGCCCGTGGCCTGAGCGCCTTCTCGGATGACGCGGTCCACCGTGGCCTGTAGGGCGTCCGCACGGCGCGCGACGAGGGTCAGGCGCGTACCTTCGCGGGCAAAGTGCTCAGCAAGGGTGGCGCCGATGCCACCACTTGCGCCGGTGATCAGGATGCTGCGTTCCTGGAGATTCATGCTGGCATCTTCCTGCCCGACTGCCGCAAACGTAGTGATGCACGCCGCATTGCCGCGCGTCCACCGACATCCATCAACGTGCGGGAAGCTCAACCTCGATGGGCGTCAAACTTCCCGCACGTTCGGCAGGATGGTCAAGCAGTTCCTGACGCACAGCCCGGTGATGGCGCCCTGCGGCGGGCCCGCGCCAAGAACCGGTTCTTGCTCCGGTCTGCGTCGGTTATTCCATCTCGGGGTCGGCTGTGCGGCGTCCCGAAGCGCGGATGTCGAGGTTGAGGTACTCCGGGCGGTGGTAATGCCCCGTCACGTCCAGGGTCATGCGTTCTTGCAGATTGCGCCGCAGATCGAGCTCCGCCACCAGAATTCCAGGCTCGTCGTACAGGGGCTCGACGACGTAGGCTCCGTCCGGTCCGATGATGGCGCTGCCACCCCGCATTACCAGCGTGTCCATGTTGGCTTGCAGTTCGGGCAGCAGCTCCAGCCCCGGCGGCAGCGCCGACGCGCGCATCAGGCTTCCCGCGGCGAGAACGAAACAGCGGCCTTCGAAGGCGTAGTGACGGCTGGCGATGTGGTGCATTTCCTTGACGGTCGGCCAGGTGGCCACATGAATGTCTTCCGCCTGTTCGTGCAGGGCCTGACGGGCCAGCGGCATCCAGTGCTCCCAGCACACCAGGCTTCCCACACGGCCGACGGGAGTGTCGACGACGCGCAGTCCGTCCGCGTCACCTGGTCCCCACACCAGGCGTTCGGTGTAGGTGGGAACGAGCTTGCGGTGGTGGTTGAGCACCTTTCCTTCCGGGCCGATCGTGAGGATGGTGTTGTACAGCGTGCCGTGTCCGCGTCCTGTGGACACGCGCTCGATCATGCCGACCACCAGGGTCGCCCTGGCAGAGCGGGCCGCGTCGCGCAGCCGGTCGACGGCAGGACCGGGCAGGGCGACGCTGTTCTCCATCATCTGCGCAAAGGCTTCCTTGACCGGAAGATGGTCCCACAAGGCCACATCACGCGCGATGTCGAGCCAGGCGGGATAACCAGGCAGCCAGGTCTCGGGAAAGGCGATGAGCTGCGCGCCCTTCGCGGCGGCCTGATGGCAGAGTTCGGCGGTGAGTTCCAGGCCCCGCTCGAGGTCAGGAGCCACTTCCGCCTGCACGACGGCGACAGTGACGCTCATGCTGGCCGTCCGTGGGGAGAGGTGCCCCTTCGAGTGGACAGCTGCGGCATAAGGGCCATTCCCGATCTCGCGCGGCCAACCTCGTCCAAACAGGGATTCATCCACCAAGCCTAGCAAGACCTCAATGTGAACGATCCGGGCGTGAGCCACGCAGTGCAAGAACTTTACGCCCCTGAATGGTCGCTCCGGCTCTCGAGGTGTATCTCTGTCCAGTCCGGGCTGCGCGTGCAGTGAGCCACTCCACCGGCACAGGCGCAGTTCATCCGTGGGGTCATACTTATTTTCTCGTCTGACGTGCAAATGTCGTCATAATTGACGCCGTGGCCGATTCCGTCCCGCTCGCCGTGATCGTGCTGACCTTCCTGTTCGCGGGATTCGTCAAGGGTGTGGTCGGCTTCGGTCTTCCATCGGTGGCTTTGGCAGTCCTGACCGCCGTGATCGGGCTTCACCCGGCCATGGCGCTGCTGCTCATGCCGTCCCTGATGACCAACCTCTGGCAGGCCTGCCAGGGCGGTCACTTTCGAAAAATTCTCAGGCGCGTGTGGCCCTTCCTGCTGGTCGCAACCCTCACGGTTTGGGTGGGAGCGCAGGCACTCAGGCGAGTCGATGTCTGGGTCCTCTCAGCGCTTCTCGGCGTACTGCTGGTGGCTTACGCGCTCGTCGGACTGCGCGGTCCGCGTATCAGGATTCGCCCTGCCTGGGAGATGTGGGCGGGTCCGCTGCTGGGAGCGGTGAACGGGGTACTGACAGGTCTCACCGGATCGTTCGTGTTTCCGGGCGTGCTGTACCTGCAGGCCATCGGTCTGCCGCGCGACTCCCTGGTGCAGGCGATGGGATTGCTGTTCACCACCTCGACGATTGGGCTCACGCTGGCGCTGGGAAGTCAGGAACTCCTTACCGCACAACTCGGGCTGCTGTCTGCCGCCGGCGTGGTGCCCGCCGTCGTCGGAATGATGCTCGGGCAGAAGGTAAGGCACCGGATCGCCGAAGGTCACTTCCGGCAGGTGTTTCTGATGGCACTGCTGCTGCTGGGTCTGTACATCGTCTTCACTTCTTTTTAGAGCATTTGTCATAGGGATGAGAGGGGCAGAGCGTGGTGGAACCAGCCAAGGATGTCGTTCGGAGTCACAGCACGCAAAGCAAAACCCAAAGCCTCGATCACTGTCTCCGTGGTCCTGGCCGCAGCTTTCCGCAACAAGGCTTTGAGTTTGGAGAACAACATCTCGATGGGATTGAAATCCGGGCTGTACGGCGGGAAATACACCAGCTGGCAGCCTCGCGCCTCGATCAACGCTCGGACCTTCGCTCCCTGATGCGACGACAGATTGTCCATCAGCACCGTCTGCCCGCTTTGCAAGGTCGGGCACAGCACCTGATCCACGTACGACTCGAACACCGCAGCATTCACCGCTCCTTCGATCACCAGTTCCGCCTGCGAGCCCCGCGAGCTCATGGCACACAGCAAGGTGAGGTTCTTGCCGGTGTTTCTCGGAACGCGGGCAAAGGCTCGCTGATTTCGTGGGGCCCTGGCATAGACGCGACTCATCCCGGTGTGGAAGCCACTTTCGTCGAAGCACACCAGGTCGTGCAGCTTCAGTCCAGTTATCTCATTCACAAAGGCGGCTCGAGCTTCAGGGGACTGTTCAGTGGCGCGGACGGTCTTTTTTTCTCGTGATTGAGAGCCGTTCGAACATGCGGTCCATGGTTTTGATGCTGACCCGCACGCCATGCTGCTCGAAGTAGTACTCCACGTGCTTAGCAAGGGTCGCATCGGGGTACTGCTCCACCTGGGCTCGTAGGACAGCATGGCTGGCTTCTCCCAGGATTCGTACCCGGCCTTTGTGCCGGACTGGCGCCAGGGGCTGGCCTGCAGCGTGAGCCCGCACATAGCTGCGTACCGCTGATTCACTCAGCCGGAAGGTGCGGGCCACTTGCGCGATCACTGGCGTGTCCTGGTATGCCGCCACCACTCGCTCTCGTAAATCCAACGAATACGCCCTCATCCTTCTATCCTACGGACAAATGCTCTAGGGCGCACCGGGGCAAACGGAAAAGATCGAGGGCGACAAACCCGCCATTGCCGGACTCAACACGGGGCCGCTCGCCGCGTCATCCGGCTGGTGCTGACGCGGGGGTAACACGCGACCCCCTTGCCATTCAAAAGCGTGAGAGAAGGCAGTGAGCGCCGGATAGATAGGGCGACAGTTTCGATCTAACCGGCGCCAGTCACAGGTCGCCGTCCGCATACCTGAACGCCACGACGGCGATGCCTGTGCCTCACGGGCAATCCGGTCGCCGCCCTATCCGGCGCTTTCGTACACTGCGGCGCTTTCGTACACTGCAACGTCATGCTCGAACAGCATGCGCACGGTGACCCGGATGGGTTTCCTTGACTCAGGAAGGACCACTGGTCTGCTGCGAGAGCCGCAGAGCCGCCTCGACCAGGACTTTCACACCATGACTGAGGGCTTGCTCATCAATTGCGAATTTTGGGTGGTGATGCGGAGCGGAGATTCCCGCCTGCTCGTTGCGCGCACCAATGAAGATAAAGGTACCAGGCGCTTTCGTCTGGTAGGCGCTGAAGTCTTCTCCACCCATAGTGGGTTGAGCCTCGATCAAGGCGTCCGGGCCGAGCGTGTCACGAACCACGCTCCGGAGGACGTCGGTCACTTCCGGGTCGTTGACCGTCGCGCGGTATCCGAAGGTGTAATTCAGTTGGTACGAGGCCCCGAACCCGTCCGTCAACCCCTGCACGAGTCGCTCCATCAAGCGCGGAATCTGCTCTCTCAAGCTCGCGTCGAAGGTTCGTACGGTTCCGGTGAGCACAGCCGAGTTGGGAATGATGTTGTGCGCCGTTCCCGACTGGAACGTTGTCACACTCACCACTGCCGGCTCGAGTGGATCGCGCTGCCGGGAGACGATGGTCTGCAAGGCCGTGACGATATGCGCGGCAATGACGATCGGGTCGACCGTTTCGTGCGGCATGGCGCCGTGTCCGCCTTTCCCGATGACCGTCAGTTCGAAGGTATCCGGCGCGGCCATGAGGGGGCCAGATTTCAGGGCGACCAAACCAACCGGTATCGGGGAAAACAAATGGGCGCCGACGGCAACATCAACGCCATCCATCACGCCGGCATCCACGACCTGCTGAGCACCACCCGGAAAGAGTTCCTCGGCATGCTGAAAGATGAAACGCACCTCGCCATGCAGCGCCCGCGATTGTTCGGAGAGGACTTTGGCGGCACCGAGCAGCATGGCGGTATGGCCGTCGTGTCCACAGGCGTGCATCACGCCGTCGTTCTGAGATGCGAAGTCATATTCGGTTTCTTCTTGGATGGGCAGAGCGTCCATGTCCGCGCGGAGCAGGACGGTGCGGCCCGGGCCGGCCTGGCCTTGCAAGACCGCAAGGATACTGGTTGGGGTGGGCCTGGTGATGATCAGGCCGTTCATTTCACGCAGCTGGGTTTCGACGTAGTCTGCGGTTTCGTGCTCTTGGAATGACAGCTCCGGGTGTTGGTGCAGATGGCGGCGCCAGGTGATGACTTGTGCGTCGAGGGCGGATTGAGTGTCGGTGGTACTGGTCATGTTGATCCTCGGTTGATCAGGCGGGCCTGCCGTTGGGTTGGTGTGATGGTCCGTGCCGTTGCCTGGCTGGCGAGCGGCACCAGGATGCAATCTTGGGACACCCTGGCGCCGCTCGGGGTTGGGGGTATGGGCGGGCGCCTGCTGGTTATCGTTTCTGGACGTTGCTGAGTTTGAGGATGAACGGCGAGATGGGATCGAGCGTGAATCCCTGCACGTTTTTGTTGTATGCGACGACCTGCTGGGCGTGATTGACGAACAACCAGGGGGCGTCCTCGTTGATGAGGGCCATGGCCTTCTGGTAGATCACCGCGCGTTTTTTGGGGTCGGCTTCCATGCGTCCCTGGTCCATCAGCTTGTCGACTTCGGCGTTTTTGTAGAATCCGGAGTTGAAACCTGGCGGGAAGGATTTGCTGGAGAGCAGCGGGTCGAGGACGAAGGCTGGATCGACGGGGGTGTCCATCCACGAGAGTTCCCACATATCCAGGTTTGATTTTTCGGCGCCCGCGCCGATTTTAGAAAGGAACGTGCCCCAGTCCATCTGCTGGATGTTGACTTTCACGCCGATTTGCCCAAGGTACGCCTGAATGGCGGTGCCCATCTGCACTGGACTTTGCATCCCCGATCCGGAAGTGGGAACCAGGAGGGTGGTGGTGAAGCCGTTTGGGAGTCCCGCTTGTGCGAGGAGTTCTTTGGCTTTCTGGGGGTTGTAGGCGTATTGGTTGACGTTCGGGTTGTACCCGAGTTGCATGGGCGCGAGGGGCTGCACGGCCGGGGTGCCGGTGCCGTACAGCACGCCTTCCGTGATGGCTTTGCGGTCGATGGCGTAATTCAGTGCCTGGCGGACGAGCTTGTTATCAAAGGGCGCTTTTTTGAGGTTCAGGCCGATCCACCAGATGTGCGGTCCGGCTTCCTGAGCGACGTTGAAACCGCCACTCTTGAGTTTCGCGAGGTTCTCGGCCGCCGGGTTGATGACGATATCAACCGTACCAGACTGCAGCGCCACGGCGCGCTGGCTCTCCTGGATCATCGGCACGAAGATCAGCTTCTGGCTTTTGGGTTTGTTTCCCCAGTAGTTGTTGTTGCTCTTGAGAATCAGTTGCCCGCCACGGTTCCATTTCTCAAGTGCGTACGGGCCACTGCCAGCCCCTTGGAGCGCGAAGGTCTTGCCTTTCGCGAGGGCAACTTTGGGATTGACGATGGAGCTGGTGGGCACGCTGAGGGCAGCCATGAAGGCGGAGTTGGGACTTTTGAGTTTGAATTCGACGGTGTTGTCGTTGATCTTGCGAACCCTGCTGACCGAGCCATAGTAAAACTCTGCGAATGGGAAGGGCCCGAATTTGTAGCCGGGATTGTTCTTGTTGAGCTGCCGGTCGAAGGAGAACACGACCGCGTCCGCGTTGAGGGGATCGCCGTTGGCGAAGCGTGCTCCCGGTCGCAAGGTGAAGGTGTACGTCAGACCGTCTTTGGACATCTGCCATTTGGTCGCCAGGGCAGGTTGGAAATCTCCTTTGGGCCCGAGTTTGACGAGGGTATCGTACATATGCGACAGCACGTGCATGGTGTTGAGGTCCGTAACTTGAGCTGGATCGAGGGAAGTGGCGTCCGCTTCGTAACCGACGATCAGCTGGTTTGGCGTTTGGGCGGCGCCGAGGGTCATGGTTGCGAGCAGTGCGGTGAGCAGGTACTTGTTCATGGTTTCTCCTGATGGGGCAGCGGTTGGGCGCGCGTTTCAGTGATCCTGAAGCAGCCCGCGTTTTCGGGACTCCTCCATGTTGAAGAGGCCCTGCGGGTGAGCTTTTGAAGGGAGCATGCCGATGAGTGGAAGCAGAGTTTCCCTGGCGACGTCGTACACGCGCTGCAGTTCAGGAACAGGGTCGGTGTGCTCGTCGACGCGCAAATCAACCAGCGGGTACTGCTCGGTGCTGTACACTTTCACGGCCGCGGACTGTTTGCCGCGTTTGTCACCTCCGGCGTTCTGACCGGCTTGCAGGGCCTCAAGCAGGCGTTCGACGAGCGGGCGGTGTTCGCTGCGCTCGAAACTGTCTTTCATGGCGTTCAGCGTCTCTGCACCGACGAGCATATTGCCGGCGATGGCGTAGTCAGGTCCGGTCAGGTGACCGTACCAGCCGTCGCAGCCATCACCGGAGAACGCGGCGGAGCCTCCATGGCGGTCGACGATCGCGAATTGCCGCAGGGCCAGTCCCTGATCGCGTTGCTTGAGGAGCTCGAGTGTTTCGCTGGCGGAATGACCATCGGCGAGGTACTCGAGCCCCCAGATGCCGAGGTAAGGATTGACGAAGGATTGTGAGGCGACGGCGCCCACTTCAGCCTGTACAAAGGGACAGAGCATGCCCACGCCGGGCACGGCGGTGGACACCGCCACGCCAAGCTGTCCGGTCTGGGCGCACCGGGCGGTGATCGAGAAGGTGTTGAGTTTTACCATGGAGCCTCCTGTTCGACGGGTCGCGGTTTCAGGTTCTTCACTCTTCACGCATCAAGCTGCTTCGTAAGCCCACCCCGAACAGATTCAATCCGACCACGGCGATGACGATCATCAGCCCGGGTAGCATCGCCACCTGGGGGAGTGAGGCCATGTAGTTCTGGGACTCAGCGAGCATGCTGCCCCAGTCGGCCGTAGGTGGTTGGGTGCCCAGGCCGAGGAAGCTCAAGGCAGATGTTTGTCCGATCATCCAGCCGGTGGTCATGAAGAGCGTTGGGATCGTGACGCTGATGATGTTCGGCAGCATGTGAGACAACACGATGCGCTGATGGTTGGCCCCCAAGGCGAGGGCGGCAGTGATGAATTCACGTTCACGGACGCGCGCGGCTTCACTTTTGACAAGGCGGGCGGTGAAGGGGACGTTGGCGATGGCGACGGCAATCAAGGCATTGATGGTGGACGGCCCGAGCGCGGCGACGATCAAAATGGCCAGCAGAATGAACGGGAAGCCCATCAGGATGTCCGTCAGGCGCATGACGATCACATCGATCCAGCCTTTGTAGTACGCGGCGATCAGGCCAAGTGCGGTGCCGAGTGACGTAGAGATCAACGCCGCGACGACGCTGCTGATGAGCGTGATGCGTCCTCCGTACAGCAGGCGGCTCAGCAGGTCACGCCCCAGGTTGTCCGTGCCGAGCAGGTGACCCTCGAAATTGAAGGACTTGAGAGACTGAACAGGATTGATGGCGTTCGGGTCGGATGGCGCCAGGACCGGGGCAAGCAAAGCAAACGCCGCGAGCAGCAGCATGATGGCCGCGCCAGCCAGGAGATAGCCGTTGCTTTTCAAGCTTCGCTTTTGAGAAGCCGCTTCGGTGTTCGTCAGGGGTTCGGTCGATACGGAGGCGTTATGCATTGTTGCCTTTAAGACGTGGGTCGATTGCGGCGTAGGAGGCTTCAACGGCGAAGTTGACGGCAACAAAGATGGCGGAAAGCAACAGGCTCGCGCCGAGCACCACCGGGTAATCACGGCTGATGGCGGATTGCACGAGCAGTTGCCCGATGCCGGGCCAGTTGAAGACGTTCTCAACCAGCACGGCTCCACCGATGACGTAATTGATTTCGAGACCGAGGGTGGTCACCACCGGAATCCAGGTGTTGCGCAGGGCATGCCTGATGATGGCTTTTCGGTACGAGAGGCCTTTGGCGACGCTGGTACGCACGTAGTCCTGTTTGACTTCGTTGAGCAGGGTCGAGCGGGTGATCTGCGCGATGACCGCAGCAGGAGCGAGAGAGAGCGCGACGACGGGCAGCACCAGGTGATGCGCCACGTCCATCCAGCCTCCACTCCCACCAGGGGTGTGCATCCCGCTGGTGGGGAACCAGCCGAGTTGTAAGCCGAAGAACAGGATCAGGAGCAGCCCGAGCCAGAAGACGGGCAGGGCCAGCGCGATGAACATGATGGTGTTGGCGCTGTGGTCAACCCAGCCTCGCCGGTACAGTCCACTCAGCAGACCTGCGGTAATGCCAAGAAGGGTGGCGACGAAGAAGGAGGGCACCGCGAGGATCATGGAGTTCGTCAGCCGTTCGTAGAGGACGGATGATACCGATTGCTTGATGCTGATGGATGTTCCGAGGTCGCCGCTGAGGGCCTGACCGAGCCATTTGAAATACTGAACGATAGCCGGTTGATCCAGGCCAAGCTCGACCGTGAGGCGCTGCAGGGCTTCTGGAGTGGCGAACGGTCCAAGCAGCAGTTGCGCGGGGCTGCCCGGCGCGAGGTGGAGGGCTAGGAAGACCGTGGCAGATACGCCCCACAGAACGAAGATGAAGAGCAGGAGGCGCTGAAAGAGATACAACATGGGCTGAACCTCGGGTGGCGTGCTGCCCAGAATTTGATCCTGGGTTGAATTGAGTCGGGGACGGGCTTTTGTAGGGCTTGCGAGTTGATCGCGCTTCCGAGCGTGCATTGTGTCGGGCGACAGGCTTTCGAATCAGCGCACGCGTGTGCCTGTCATGGTTTCCCATGTGTTAGGGAACACAACGCTGACTCAGCAACGAAATCACAGTGAATGAATTGAATTATTCAACAGTGTATCATCTGACTCAGATTATTCAACGGGAGCGGGAGGCCAGCCACCTTCACCAATCGTCAAAGCCTGACTGACCTGCCTCACACAGAGCGGGTCTCATTCATGACAACTCAGGCACCCGCAGAACGCTCCCGGCAGACGCCCAAACCACCGACTTCTTGGGACTGCGCGAGCAGGAAAGCATCAACATCAAAAGCCTCTCCTTCATCGCGGAGCACGCCAGCCTCTGCGTCGCCCGCCCTGCACCCAAACATCACTTGCGTCACCAGCCTCAACGCCAGACTGAGGTTGCACCAGTTGTGCGCAGACGGGATTAAGAACTCCGAGAATGACGACAACGAGGTGCAACATGGGACGACGCAGAACGTACGGTGGCGAGTTCAAGCAGCAAGCCGTCGAGCTGGCCCGGCAGGAAGGCAACACCACCCTAAGTGTCTACCGCTTCAGATCTTCCGTTCTGGGAACAGCACCCAGAACGACAGAACCCAGCGGCAGACACGCTTCCCCTCCTCGCCTCCCCTCGCCCCACGTTTTTGGAGAACACCAAAACTCAAGTGGGAGCTACTTAGGGATCGCCCGCGAATGCTCGCATCGTCAGGTGCCGCAGAACGTGCGGTAGCAGGCCGTCACCTCCGCGCCGGCCGGTTCGGTGTATTCGGCCTGGTCCTGCGTCTCGTCGTAAGGCCGCCTGAGCGCACTCAGCAGGCGCCTGAAAGGGGCGAGATCTTCTTTTTCGGAAGCCGCTGACAACGCTTCCTCGACCCGGTGGTTGCGTGGGATGACCGCCGGGTTGACGCGGCGCATGCGCTCGGCCCGTTCGCTCCCTGCCAGGGCAGGTCCGCCTTCGCTCTCGCCGCGCGATCGCCAGCGGGCGAGCCAGGCGTCGGGCGTCTGCGGTTGGGGGAAGAGAGAGCGAAGCGGCATTTCGTCGCCGCACGCCGCGTCTGCAAGCCGGCGCCACCCGAGGGTGAAGTCCACCCCGTGCTGGTGCAGCAGCGTCAACCAGTCAGCCGCGAGCGCGCGGTCCGGCTCATCGTCGCCTCCCTCGCCACCTTGCAGGCCCAGCTTCTCTCTCTGGCCGTTCAAAAGCGCGGCAGCATACCACTCGGGGAAGGCATCGATCACCTCGGTCGCCTGGCCGATGGCTTTCGATACGGCGCCCTCGCTCTCCTCTTCGGCGATGAGCGGCAGCAGGGTCTCGGCCAGACGTGCAAGGTTCCAGCGCGCAATCAGCGGCTGGTTGCTGTAGGCGTAGCGCCCACCGTGGTCAATGGAGCTGAACACCGCATCCGGGTCGTACGCCTCCATGAAGGCACACGGTCCGTAGTCGATCGTCTCGCCGGAAATCGTCATGTTGTCGGTGTTCATCACGCCGTGAATGAATCCGACGTTCATCCACCCTGCAATGAGGGCCGCTTGCCGCTGCGCCACACGCCGGAGCAGGGCAAGATACCGGTCGGTTGTATCGACGAGGTCTGGGTCATGCCGGGCAATGGCGTAGTCGGCGAGCTGCCCGACCCGCTGCGTTTCGCCGCGAGCGCCGAAGAACTCGAATGTGCCCACGCGCAAATGGCTCGCCGCCACGCGGGTGAGAACGGCACCGGGCAGAGGCTGCTGGCGGTATACGGGCTCGCCCGTGCCCGCCACGGCGAGTGCCCGTGTGGTCGGGATCCCGAGCGCGTCCATGGCTTCGCCGATCAGCACCTCACGCAACATGGGGCCAATGGCCGCCTTGCCGTCACCCCCCCGCGAGAACGGTGTGCGGCCCGAGCCCTTGAGCATGATGTCGCGGCGTCGTCCGAGCCGATCGATGACCTCACCCAACAGCAAGGCGCGCCCGTCGCCCAGTTGAGGCGAGAACCCGCCGAACTGGTGGCCGGCATAGGCTTGGGCGAGCGGTTCGGCCCCCTCAGGAACTTGGTTGCCGGCAAAGATGGCGGCGCCTTCGGGCCCGTCCAGCACTTCGGGATCCAGCCCCAGTTCGAGCGCCAGTTCCTGGTTGAAGAACAGCAAGCTCGGTGAAGGAACGGAAGCCGGCTTCCAGGGCACGTAGAAGCCTTGCAGGTCCCGCGCATAGGTGTTGTCGAATCGAAAAGTGGAGGCAGACATATCAAACAGTCTGACGCCTGCCCATCGTCTTGCCGAACTCAGCTCACAGTCCCAGATTCGTGAGAAGCGGAATCAGGAAATCGAGACCACCAGTGACGTGGCCGAACCTACAAATATCAGTTCGCCTTCCCGCACGACCGGCAGTCCATGACAGAGGTACGAGCGGACATGCCCCGTTTTTTGCAGTGGTACAACCAGGAATGCAAGCATTCGCCCTTGGGCTACAGTCACTTCACCGGCGCGCGCTCGCATCGCCGCCCGAAGTCAAATCTGAAGCACTACCCAACGACATGCTCATCACGCTGCAAGTCGATATCGCCTACGAGCGTCAAACTGCCAAGATCATGCCGACCCCAAAGAGAAGTACCTGCACCTCGGCAAAGCAGAGCAGGCCGAACGTCTCGGCAGGACACCCTTAGGTTATTGCTGTCCTGAGGGCAGTGTTCTTGGCGATGGAGGTTAAGCTCATCCGGTTCATGACAAGAAGCGGCATCAAGGCGAGGTGACAGCCCATGAAGCCGCTCTGCTTGATCCTACCGACCTCACCCTCGTCGACCCGGCTTTCGCGGCTCTAGGAGCGCAAGAAGGTACAGCTGCATTGTGCTGAGGGTTGTAAAATCTGGCTGTGCGACCGTATTCCAGCTTCAGGATTGACCAGTTGGCTGCCAGGCGCCGTACTCCAGTTACGCTGGAAGCGTGAACCGCGTAGATCGATTGTTCGCGCTGCTGCTGGTCTTTCAGCATCGGCAGCGTGTTACAGCGGCACAACTCGCCCGGCAGTTCGAAGTCAGTGAACGTACAGTAGACCTCCTGCGAAAGTCGTGGGCTAGGGTAGGGGATGGCGCACGAGCGGTACGAACGGACGATGAAGTTGAACCGCGTGCGGTTCAAGCGGCGAACCGGGGTGTACCCCGAAACCTTCGAGGCGATGCGCGACGTGCTTGATCAGCGCGAGCAGGCCAAGACAAAGGCGGGCCGTCCCGCAGCGCTCACCCCGGACGAGCAGTTGCTGCTCACACTGGAATTCTGGCGGGAGTATCGCACTCAAGCTCACCTCGGCGACGACTGGGGCGTGCACGAGACCACCGTGCTGCGCACCGTCGAGCGTGTCGAAGCCGCCTTGCTGGCCAGCGGCCAGTTCTCCTTGCCGCGTCGCTCGGCGCTGACGACCGAGACGGTGTACAGCGCGGTCCTCGTCGACGTGTCCGAAGTGCCGTGCGAGCGACCCAAAAAACAGCGGACGTGGTACAGCGGCAAGAAGAAGCGGCACACCCAGAAGATGCAGCTGATGATCGAAGCCGTCACGGGGCGGATTCTGTGCGTGGGAACCGGTCGCGGTGCGACCCATGACCTCACGCTGCTGCGCGACTCGGGCGTTCGGGTGCACCAAGAAACCGCTCTGATCACCGACGCCGGGTATCAGGGCATCGCCCACGATCACACGCTCTCGCTGACCCCGCATAAAGCCACAGCGCGCGTCCCGCTCAGCGAAGAGCAGCGGCACGAAAACCGCGTGCTAGCGCACTTCCGCCAGAGGATCGAGCATGTCATCCGACGGCTGAAGATCTTCCGGGTGCTCAAGGAGACGTATCGTCATCGTCGCAGGCGCTTTGCGCTGCGCCTGCACCTGATCGCCGCCCTCGTCAACCTTACCCTTGACGTGCAGTCATGACTTTCGCAGGAGGTCTAGTGTACCGGGATGTACTCGCATTAAACGAAGCCGGAGTGCCGATCGTTTCCATGCCCGGCCAGGGGTACGAGCTGATGGAAGGATACTTTCTTCCTCCCCTGGTGTTTACACCCGATGAAGCCCGCGCCATGTTCCTCAGCGGTCGATTCTTCGTCGCCCACGCAGGTGGCCGCACTGCGCAGGATGCACAGCTGGCCCTGGCAAAACTGGCGGTGGTTCTTCCTGCCGCCACACGTCAGGACGCTGAGCGGCAAGCCGCGCTTGTTTCATTCATAGAGGCACGAACACGAATTGACTTTGATTCCAGCCGCCTCCGGGAGCTCCAGGACGCTATCCAAAATCGACGGGTGGTTCACTTCTCGTACCACAGCCGGCACCGGGAGACGCCTACTTCACGTGTCGTCGAGCCGGAGCGGCTCTGGTACCACGTGAATGCCTGGTACCTGTCCGGGTACTGCCGTTCACGGCAGGCAACACGCTCCTTTCGCCTCGAGCGCATGGAGACCCTGCAGATCCTGACTGAACCCTTCGGAGAGCGCGTGACGAAACAAGGAGGACGTGCCTTTCAACTGGTTCGCATTCGTTTCCCTGACACTCAGGTGAGGTGGGTGATGGAACGTCAGCATTACGCCTTCCAGGAAGCCGTGGCGGAGGAAGGCGGCGTCATCATGACGTATAGAGTAGAAACCCTGAGTGAAATGCTGCCTTGGTTGTTGGGCTGGGGTTCGGCAGCGGAACCCCTCCATCCCCGCGAGTTACGTGACCGGGTCCGCGAGGAAGCGCAGCGTGTCGTGAGGCTCCTGACATAGGGTTGTCAGGAGCCCCGGTCCAAACTGTAGGTATGCAAAGAGCACTCGAAGTCGTTCGGTACACGGTCAAACCCGGAAGTGAACAGTTGTCCCTGCAAGCATGGCCGGGAGCGGAAGCGGCCTTACGGAAGCGTTTCCCCGGCTTCGTCCGCTGCGTCCGGTCACGCGGAGACGAACGCCAATGGCTGGACGTGCTGGAGTGGCGCAGCCTCGACGACGCGTTACGTGCCGCTTCGGAAGCCTCGGGTATTCCAGAAGTCGCGGCGTGGATGGCGTGTATTGAAGAAGTGCAGAGTTTTGAGCATAGGGTGATCGTGCACGAAGGGTAACGGGATGACTCGTGACGATCACGCGGATATTTCGTCATTGCCACTTGGTCCGATAAGCAGCCGCATGCTCCGATCAGTGGGCATTACGACAATGGGTGATTTACGTGAGGCAGGTGCAGTTGAAGCCTTCGTGCGGTACAGGATTGTGGGCGAGCAGCCGTCGTTGAATTTGCTGTGGGCGTTGGTGGCGGGGCTGCGTGGAGCGCACTGGGCGAGTTTGGGATGGATGAAAAGGTCCGCCTGAAGACGCAGCTACGTGAAGCTTCACTGCAGTGAACGGTCATAACGGCTGACTGGGTCGTCGGCTTGAGGCCGCACCTGCGATGGGTGTATGACCTCGGCATCCATAGCCAGGAAAACCACCCTCGGCTCAGCGAAAAACTAAGAGCGTGTCTATGAAGGGGATGGGTCAGGAGACGCTGGCAAGGTTTGAGGTGTGAAACGCAAACCGTACCCGAGTGACCTGACCCGTCGCCAGTTTAAACACCTTGAAGTTCTGTTGCCCGCTGTAGCGACAAGTGGCCGACCTCGCCGCGTCGAGCCGTACGAGGTGATCTGGGCAATCTTCTACGTCCTGGCCAACGGCTGCACCTGTCTTGGGCAGAACAGGCCGCAAAGCGGTTTGCGGCCTTGCCCGCTGGAGAAGTCTCCCGCACGACTTCCCCAAATGGCAGACGGTCTACGCCTACTTTCGCCGTTTCGAGCGAGACGGTTGTTGGGAAGCCATCAATCGCGTGCTGCTGCGTCAAACTCGTCAGGCAGCAGGACGAGACCCAGACCCGAGTGCGGCGCTGCTGGATGCCCAGACGGTTCGTGGCGGTCCACAAGCTGGACCCCGAGGCGTAGACGCGGCCAGGAAGACCAATGGTCGGAAGCGGCATGTGCTGGTCGACACCCTGGGCTTGCTGCTGGTGGTGCTGATGACCAGTGCCAACGTTCAGGACCGGACCGGTGGGAAGTTGGTGCTGGCCTACGCCAAGCGACGCTTCGCTCGCCTCAAGCTGGTGTGGGCCGATCAGCGCTATGAACACGGTCTGGTCGAGTGGGTGAAGCAGTGGTGCAAGTGGGTGCTGGAGATTGTTCGTCCGCCAGAAGGACAGCGCGGCTTTCGCATCTTGCCCAGACGTTGGGTCGTTGAACGCTCCCTGGCCTGGTATACCCGCTCCAGACGCCTTTCCCGCGACTACGAAGGCCGAGCCAGAACCTCCGAGTCCTGGCTCTACCTCGCCAATATCCGCCTCATGCTCCGACGCCTTGAATCTACCCGTGACCCTTCATAAACACGCTCTGAGAGCGTGAGGGCCGACCCGCATCGGCCGCCGAACGAGGGCGGTCCGCGCGCAGGCTCTCATGACGTTTGTTTCACCGAAACGAGCGGGGTGCGGGAACCGCCGGGACCCAGGTACCCGTCACTTTCCGTAGTGTTACAGCTTCAGCTTGTCCATCAATGCGCGTGCTTCATCTGCCCGCTCCGCCAGGAAGCTTCTGGTTTCGGCATGGTGCGCCGTCACTTCCGCAAAAGGCCGTCCGAAGATCGACTCCACCACCGGGATAAACTGCTCATCAAGGACGCTGACCGGCGGGAACGTGTAACGCAGGGCGGAAGTAGCCGCATAGGCGAAGCGCACCTCCTGGGGATCACCACGCCAACCAGCCTCGTGAAGACCAGCAAGATACTCTTCGAACACGACAGCATCGAGTTTCCTCAGTTTGTCCGCCTCCAGGCCGAAAAACATCACCGTGCCTGTGACCAAAGGCGCTATTTCCTCGCCAAGAGCACCGGTTCCCGTGAATGCCCAATCGAGGAGCACCGTTTGCTCCTGCCCGTTCGTCATTCTGCGCAGAAGATTACGCCGGAAGACATCCAGGTGACACAGGGTCTGCGGGAGACGTTCGAGCGCGCCAAGGAAGACCTCCCGGTCGTCCCATAGGGCCAACAGCCGATTGATGGCGTTCGGTTGGCCCAACAACTGAACGTGTGGGTGATCCGGGAACTGCCGGACTTCCCGGGCGGTCGTTGCGCAGAGTTCGATCCAGTGCCTGAGAAAGGAGCGGCTCATCCAGGGCCAGGAAGGTACGGGTGGACTCGTGAGGTAAGCAGCGTTGAACCGACCCAGTTCTCGTGCCACTCGCCCATAGTGCTCCAGCGTCCATTCACTGGTGCTTTCCTGGATGTCTTCCAGCCAGAGTCGATACTCATGCCCGGCCGTTTCGATGTGGTAGCAGCGTGGCGCGGCGAGTCCAGCAGGGAGGCGGGCAAAAAGTTCGGACTGGTACGCCAGTGGTTCGCGCTCCCAGTACCTGGGGGTTAACGGGTCGGTGCAGTCCGGGGAAGCACGGACGATTTTCTGAATTAGTGACCAGGGGTGAGTTGTACCGCGATCCTGCGCTTGTCCAACGTAACGGTAGATGCTCCCTCCGCCCGCGCCCCCGTAAATTGTTCGGACGGTCCACTCGGTGATTTCCGCCGTGTCACTGTTCAGCGTCTGACGGACGAGGGTGGTGAGTACGGCTTCGTCAATGCTTCCATTCGCAGCGCCTTCAAGGGTGTCCATGTCATCACTCCGTTCATCTTGCCGATTCCGTTCACCCTCACCCGTTGGTACGGCATCGAGCGCAAGAAGCTCATTCTCACCCCCGGCCTCACCGGTTCCGATCTGGAGTTGGCGTGACAGTCGGCCATCCTCCTGAGAACGTCCTGTCAGGAGCCGCCATCCGCCACTGCGATCCGCTCAGCACAACGCCACCATCGACCTTCCCGCATCGCCCCGATCACCTCCGCTGCAACCCATCCATCCTCGAACGTCGGGTACGGTTCCGACGGATGCCCCCGGACGTCATCGAGGAACGCTCCGAAAAACTGATCCCATTGCGCCTGCACCGGATCTCCCACTCCAACGGGAACGTCCACCTCCTCCCACCCCTCGTTGAAGCGACGAAGCCGTTCGTTCGTCCACATGTCACCTTCGAGTGCCACGCTTCCACGCTCGCCATGCAACACCAGCCGGCTCGGTTGCAACCGGCCCGGGCCATGCGTAAGGTGCACCAGCGCTGTCGCTTCTGAAGCGTCCGGAAAGCGGAGTTTCACCACCACCGAGTACGCGACGTCCACGGTCGGCTCCCTCCACTCTGCGCGTGCCAACTGCTCGTCCGTGAGAGGCATGAACAACTGGCAAAAGTCATGAACGTCTCCCACGAACGGAACACGGGCTTGCAGGGGTCGGGCGTCCCCGGTCGCGGCGACGACTTCAGCGCCTGTGACGTATGTCAGTTGCTGCAGTTGGTGCGGGAATATGTTGTTGAGCATCCCGCCGCCCTGCTCGAGTTGATGAACCCAGGAGTACGGCGTCCGCTCGGCATCCCGAATCTGGATGAACGACTCGATCTCGCGCATCTGCCCCACTGCTCCGCCGAGGATCAAGTCGCGTGCGGCGGTGTAGATGGGGTGCGCGTATCCCGTCGCAGCGTAGGCATGCCGAACACCCATGCGGGGAGCGGTGGTGAACATCACGTGCGCTTCGGTCGCGGTGAGCGCGAGGGGCTTCTCGCACACCACGTGGCATCCAGCGGTCATGGCAGCGGTCGCGATGTCGAGGTGTGGTGCGGCTGGCGTAGCGATACAGACGATGTCGGGCTTTAAGGTATCTATGGCGTCTTGCCAACCGAATCGAACTTCTGGTATTCCAAGGCGTGCAACCAGCGCATACGCCGGTTCTGGAGTGCGTCCGCAGAGGGCAGCGATGCTCACTTCATGGTGTTGGAGGGCGCGTGCGTGACCTTCGGCGGCCCAGCCGCTGCCAACAACGATCGCTCGCAAGTTGGACATCCGTTCTCCTGCTGTGAGGACGCGTGTCGCATCCAGCAACGTGTGACAGTTCGAAAGGGCCAGGGTTGACTTGAAATAGTTGAGGAGAAGCAGGTGCTGCGGGGAATTGTTGTCAGTGTACACCTCGCGGAACACCAAGCGCTCCCCAGTACCTGTCCGATGGAAGCACATATTACTCAAGAGGCCGCACGGACTTTCGTTGAGCGTGCCTGTTTACGGTGTCACCAACTCAGAGAGGTTCACCGTCCTTTCCTCATGCTCGGTGATGCCCAAAAAGCCGCTCCCGCTCCTGGAGTGAAAGCCGAAGCCATCAAACTCGGCATCCGAAACGACCACCCCTACCGACCACTCACTGGGGCAATACTTTACTGCGACGTTTTGAGTGGTAGTCAGCTCAAGCTCACGTACCTCGTGAAGATCGTCGAGAAACACCCACCGGCGGCACGCCCATCGCAGACCTCCGCCCGGCAGCACTCGGACGCCTCTACAAGGACCTCGCGACGAAGCACGCCCGGCGACCGTCCGGCACATCAGCATCATGATCAACAGCGCCCTCAGGAGCGCCGTGCGGCACGACGTGCTGCGCAGTCACCCTGGCCTGGTCACCGAGCTGCCCTACATGCAGGAACAGCACATCGGCCGGGACCTCTCTACTGAAGATGTCCGTAAGCTGCTCGACGCCGCGCGAGACCATCGGCAATTCGCGGTGATCGCCGTGATCGCCACGCTCGGCCTGCGGCATGGTGAAGCGCTCGGCCTGCAATGGGATGACCTGATGTGGGACGCCCGCGAAGGCATCGGCACCCTCAGCGTCATCCGGACGGTCGTCACGCGTGACAACGTGCCAACCATCAGCTACCCAAAGACGAAGGCCAGCGCGCGTCCTGTACTTCGACGCAGGCCTCTGGAGGGTCCTCACGAAGCAACGGCATGACCTGCAGGAACGAGGTCTGCCGACCACAGGGGAAGCGTGGGTGTTCCCAAGCCTGCCGGCACACCGCAATCACAGCACAACGTCCGGCGGGACTGGCGGGCCATCCTGCGCAAAGCGAAGCTCGACGAGACGTACCGCATTCACGACCTGAGGCACACCTTCCTCTGCCGCCTCATCGAGGACGGCGTGGATCCCCGCACGGCTGCGGACGTGGCCGGGCACAGTGACCCTCGGATCACCCTGGCGCGGTACGCGTACTCCCGAGCAGAGAAGCGCAAGTCGGCCCTGCTGGGTGTAGCGAACCCCTTGCGGGCGTTGCTGACGCCCGAAGAAGGGGCGGAAGAGGCGAATTCCGAGGCTTCGTAGGGGTGATTGAGGGGTAAACAAAAAGACGCACTCCTGAAGAAGTGCGTCCTGTTGGTAGACTCGAGGAGATTTGAACTCCTGACCCCTACCGTGTCAAGGTAGTGCTCTACCCCTGAGCTACGAGTCTATCTCTGGAGGCGCTGGGCGGACTCGAACCGCCGGTGGAGGTTTTGCAGACCTCTGCCTTACCACTTGGCTACAGCGCCAGATACGCGAGCCGCCGTGCGGTCGGGCCGAGAGACTTGAGTGGGGCCTGTTGGCAGGCCTTGCTCGTCCCTCCCAGCGGAGGAAATACTAGCATGCGCCTTTCAGCGTGTCAAAGGTACGCTGAGGGCAGGCGAAGCATCCGACACTTCGTGTTTTCACGGTGGTCCGGTACCTGCATGGCGTTGGCAATCCCCCTGCCTACGCCGCCCCGTCTGCTGGGACCTTTTGAAAGGTGTATCGGGCGCAGTGCCCTGCGAAGTGCGGGTGTCACCATAGGGCATGAGCACACCCCAAGAGATTCAGGTCGTCGACAATTCGGAAGCCCAGCGCTATGAAGCCCAGACCGAGGCCGGGCTCGCCTTTGCGGAGTATCGTCCGGTCGCCAACGCCCTGGTTTTTTCGCACACGGAGGTGCCAGAAGGCCTGGAGGGGCAGGGCGTAGGCTCTTCTCTTCTCCGCTTCGCGCTCGATGACGCGCGCTCGCGGGGATTACAGGTGGTGCCGATGTGTCCCTTCGTCGCGGCATTTATCGGGAAGCACCGCGAATATGTCGATCTGGTGCATCCTCAGCAGCGCGGCGTGTTCGGGCTGTAGGATCTGGCGAAGCGGCGCGCACTTTGGGTGCGCGCCGCTTCGCTGACTCCCTTAGGGTTGGCGCTGGCGGTAGCGGGTTTCGAGTTCGCTCGAAATGTCCGCCAGGGGCACACCTTTGCGCTCGCCCTTGCCGCGTTCGCGCACGCTGACGGCGCGGGCTTCCTGTTCCTGATCCCCGACAATCAACATCACGGGAATCTTGGCCAGCTCGGCGTTGCGGATCTTGGCGTTCATGCGCTCGCTGCCATCGTCCGTCTCAGCGCGCAGGCCCAGGGCGCGCAAGGTGACCTCGATTTCGCGGGCGTACTCGACGTGCCGGTCGGCAATCGGCACCACGATCACCTGGCGGGGCGCCAGCCACAGGGGGAAGTCACCGGCGGTATTCTCGATCAGGAAGGCGGTCATGCGCTCCATGGTGCTGATCACGCCACGGTGAATCATGATGGGCCGCGAGCGCCCTCCTTCCTCGTTGACATATTCGAGCTCGAAGCGCTGCGGCAGCAGAAAGTCGAGCTGCACGGTCGAGATGGTCTCGTCCTTGCCGAGCGCGCTGCGCACCTGCACGTCGAGTTTGGGGCCGTAGAAGGCCGCGTCGCCGGGAGACTCGTAGTAGTTGAGGCCCATGTCGTTCAGGGCGTCGCGCAATTGCCCCTCGGCGCTTTCCCACATGCTGTCGTCCGGGTAGTACTTTTCCTTGTCGTTCGGGTCACGCAGCGACAGCCGGTAGAGGTACTGCCCGAAACCGAGCACCTCGTAGACGCCCTGAATCAGCTCGACGACCTTCTTGAATTCCGCCTGGACCTGGTCTTCGCGGCAGAAGATGTGGGCGTCGTTGAGGGTCATCGAGCGCACGCGCGACAGGCCGGTCAGCTGGCCGCTCTGCTCGAAGCGGTACATGGTGCCCAGCTCGGCGATCTTGATGGGCAGTTCGCGGTAGCTGTGCGGTTTGTGCGAATAGACCTGAATGTGGTGCGGGCAGTTCATGGGCCGCAGGACCAGTTCTTCCTGGTCGATTTTCATGACCGGGAACATGTCTTCCTGGTAGTGGTCCCAGTGACCGCTGATCTTGTAGAGCTCACTTTTGGCCATCGCGGGGGTGTAGACGTGCTGGTAGCCCTGCTGCACTTCGAGGTCCACGATAAAGCGCTCCAGCTCGCGGCGGATGGCGGCACCGTTGGGGAGCCACACCGGCAGTCCGGGGCCGATCACGTCGCTGGTGAAGAACAGTTCGAGGTCCTTGCCGATGCGGCGGTGATCACGCTTCTTGGCTTCTTCGAGCAGGCGCAGGTACTCGTCGAGTTCTGCCTGGGACGCGAAGGCCACACCATACACCCGCTGCAGCATGGGGTTCTTCTCGCTGCCGCGCCAGTAGGCGCCCGAGGTGCTGGTGAGCTTGAAGGCGCGCGGCAACAGTCCGGTGCGCGGCAGGTGAGGTCCGCGACACAGATCGACGTAATCGGCCTGTCGGTAAAAGGTGACCGGAGTGCCTTCGGGCAGCTCCTGAATCAACTCGACCTTGTAGGGATCGTAGCCGAAGACCCGCAGGGCTTCCTCGCGGCCGACTTCGTGGCGAGACAGGTCGAGGTTGGCGTCGATGATGCCCTGCATGCGCTTCTCGATTTCGGGCAGATCAGCTTCAGTGAGCGGCTCGGGCAGATCGAAATCCTGGTAAAAGCCGTTTTCGATCGCCGGACCGACGCCACGTTTTACGGCCTGCGGGTCAAAACCCTTGGCAGCGTAGAATTCCCCCACCGCCTGACTCATGACGTGCGCGAGGGTATGACGCCACACCTCGGACACGTCGGCAAGCTGCTTTTTGGTGATGATGCCAATTTCGGCGCCGTCGGGAAGCGGGGTCAGGAGGTCGTGCAAAATCCCGTTGACGCGGGCGGCCACAGCGTCCTGAGCGAGTCGGGGGCCGATCTGCGCGGCGGCGTCTCGGGCAGTGGCATTGTGCGGTAAATCAAGGCGTTTGCCGTCGGGCAGGACAACTTGCATACGCAAAAGTATACGGTCCTGACGCCCGGAGTCGCCCGGAGCGTCAAGCGGTCCGGGCGGCATTCCAACACGATCGTTCTCGGTCATAGGGTGCTCCTGTCTGCGCGGGGCGCAACAACCCGGAAGCGGGAGAGACAATGGCAGGCCAGGTCGGTGGCAGGTTCGCCGCACGACCTGACCTCACCGCGTTCGCGTCGCGCGTCCGGGCAGAAGCGCGGTGTTGTTCGGTGCACCGAGCGCAGCCAACCGGTAGGGTCGGGGCATCAGGAGCAACATGAAACGAGTGTAGTCACACTGCTGCGTGCGCTTCTACCGCCAGACGGCTTATAAGAACGTGCGTTCATTTGGGGCACCCGAGTGTTCTCAACTGCTGCATTGCCAACGGCAGGCTCGATCGCCGATCTGGGTGTCTACCGCTTCAGTTCTACTGTTCTGGGAACCGCACCCAGAACGACAGAACCCAGCGGCAGACACGCTTCCCCGGCTCGCCTCCGCTCGCCCCACGTTTTGGGAGAACACCAAAACTCAAGTGGGAGGGACTTAAGTGCTTCTCGCGTTGCCTCAGATCTCACCGGCGACGCGGACCCGCGCCCGGCCGGCGGCCTTAGCGGCGTAGAGGGCTTCATCGGCGGCCTGCAAGGTCTCCTTGAGGCCACGTACCCCGTTGACGGCCGCCACCCCGAAACTCGCGGTCACGTGCAACCGGGCGTCCACATCACTCCAGTCAATCGAACTGATCCGTTCCAGCAGCCGTGCGCAAGCGTGCTCTGCCTCACGAACCGTCACCCCGGCGAAAATCAGCACGAACTCCTCTCCCCCGAAGCGCGCCAGACAATCCACCTCGCGAATCGCTCCCGAAAGGACCTCGACTACCCGCTGCAGCACCACATCACCGGCCGCATGTCCGAACGTGTCGTTCACCTGCTTGAAATGATCGAGGTCCATCAGCGCGACGGCGCTGGACGTTCCCCCCTGGGCCAGTTGATGCACCGTGCCCAGCACTTGCATGGCACGCGCCCGGTTGGGTGCGCCCGTGAGAGAATCACGCAGGGCCGCCTCGGCGAACGCCGAGGCCCGCACCTCTGCCTCACGGGCCTGAACCTGCAGATCGTCCAGGCGGGCGCGCTGCTGATAGACGTCACGGTACAGCTGCTCTACGCCCCGCGTGACTTCCCGCTGCACCTCAAAGGCTTCCCGGAACCGGCCGATGGTGGCATACGCGCCGGCCAGCGCGTCGCGCGCGCGAGCAGCGGGCAGATCCTGCCGGGCCGCATCGAACTGCAGCACCGCTTCTTCGAAATCCCTGATCGCCAGATTCCACGCTTCGCTGCGTGCGTGCAATCGGCCGCGTTCGAACAAGGCCGCGCCCTGCAGCGCGGGACTCTCGGTCCTGGCGGCCAGCGCAACCCGCTCATCAGCCAAACTGATCGCCTCAGCACTCTCGCCGCGCCACTGCGCATGCCGTGCAAGCGCATCGAGAATTTCCAGGGTGTCGAGCGGATTGCCCAGCACGAACGTCGGGTCAGCTTTTACTTCCTGCAGGCGGGTGACCGCGCGGTGGAAGTCTTCGTGCAGTTCCGGGTAGGCCAGGTGATCCTGCCGACCCTGCAGCAGGGCTTCGGCCACGCAGACCGTGTAGTTGATGTGAAACGCCACGGCCATTCCGGCATTCTCGGGGGCCTGCAGACCGACAGCGTGGGGTGAGCGAAGCAGGCGCCGCAGCGGCTCGACGCCACGGGCATATTCACGGCGCTGCATCAACACGTGCGAGCGGTTCACCGCGATCAACGCCATGCCACGGTCGTCTCCGGCTTCCAGCGCGAGTTCTTCGGCCAGGCTGAACTGCTGCTCGGCACCCAGGTCATCGTACGCTTCGGCCTGCACCAAGGCCAGCGTGACGTGCGCCTTGGCCTGCAGCGACCGATCGCCCGCGACCCGCGCGAACTCCAGGGCAAAGAGTGCATGCCGCATCGCCGTCAGCTGATCGTTGAGGTCAAGGCCGAAATACGCCGCGTCCCGGTGAAGAAGCGCCAGCTCTGCCGCACTCCGGGCATCCTGACGCTGAATACGCGCCTGCAAAGCCTCCAGGGAGGCTCTGATCGATGCTCTGGAAGGTTGCGGGACCACCGAATTCGTCACGTACGGACCTCATTCCCTGCGGGACAGGCACACCAGCGCCATCATTCTAGAGCCCCGAGCAGCGGTATAGGTGGGGAATCCTTTCGCGCGGGCAGCCGGACCTCCCACTGCCGGAAGCGTAAGCTGCACAGCGAGCCGCGGGCGCTGGGCCGGCCTGCCACCCAGCCGGAAGGATCGGCGGATTTATGCCAGCTCCTTCGAGAACAACTTCCTCAAAAACGTGACCACGATAAAGGAGGTCGGAGTTGACACTCCGACCTCCTTCTGGCGTTGCGGACCCAGGGCTCAGGTCAGTCCGGCGCTTTTCAGGAATTCATCGAGTTTGGCTGGCCGAAAACCGCTCAGACTGGCGGCATGACCTTCGTATTCCAGCGTCGGCACGCTGCGCTTGCCCCCGTTGACGCTCATGACGTACTGAGCCGCGCCTTCGTCCTGCTCGATGTTGATTTCCTGATAAGGCAATCCCTTCTTGCCGAGCGCTGACTTGGCGGCATGGCAGTCCGGGCACCAGCTGGTCGTGTACATCTTGATCATGCGTTCCTCCAGGCAGATGGAAAATCCAAACGACGTCATTTGAACAGGCGGAAGAGCAGACTCAACGCGACACTGACCACAATCATGCTGGTCAGCGGAATGAATACGCTGGCGTTTTCGTTGTGAATACGGATGTCGCCCGGCAAACGCCCGAACCATGAAAACAGTTTGGGGAAGGTCTGGGGACTGGCCAACCACACCACTCCCAACACGGTCAGCGCGAGCCCGATCAGGATCAGTACCTTGGGACCGCTCATCCCTGCACTCTACAAAACAAAGTGGCATTCGAGTGAGCGCGGTGCACAATGGCTGCCGAACTCTCTCCGGCGGCGCTTGACGAAGCAAAAAAGCCGCGCTAGTATCTTTGAGCGCGAACGAACGGGTGCACACTCGGCGCGCAGACAACACGGGTAACGCGGGGTAGAGCAGTCTGGTAGCTCGTCGGGCTCATAACCCGGAGGTCGCAGGTTCAAATCCTGTCCCCGCAACCAATCGCCCCCTCTTCGGAGGGGGCTCTGCTTTTTGCTTGCTGCTGAATAAGCACGCTCAACGCAACCCCTGCCGATCAGACGCTCCTCACCGACTTCCGCAGGACAGTGGGCTTCACTCTGATTACATTACAATCTCATCATTTTAGCGACATCTGAAGCGCAACGAGCAAGATATGAGCGCTGCAGCGACCTGTTCACGCTCAATTAATATTGTGAGGAATGTAAGATATTTGTAAGAAGTATGGTACAAAATGAAGGCAACACTTCGGTGTGAAAAACATAACGGGAAGCGATGAAGCCTGCTCAGCATACGGTCACCAATGCGCAGGGGGAGCCAATGGTGAGACCGGCCCGCGAGGAGTAGTTATGAAACACTACGCTTGGCTGGCCCTTCCCGTTTCCGTCGCCCTGCTGACTGGCTGTGGCAGCACCCCCCCCGCTCCTGGAAAAATTGACAGTCTTTCGAGCCCACCGATGCTCGAACTGCAATCCCAGGCCAAGGGCTCGGGCTCCCTGAGTTTCAAGAACACTGGCGGCAGCGCGCTGACCTACAGCACAACCGTGACCTTCCCCAAAGGAACCCCGGCCTGGCTCAACGTCACCAAGGGTGCGAGCGCGACCGTGCAGCCCAATGCTTCTCAGACCGTCGAGTTCAGCGCCGTCTGCCCGAACGTCTCCATCACCTCCACCTACACCGCCACGATTGCCCTGACGGTCGGCAGTGGCAGCAGCGCCGTCTCCAAAACCGCGACCGCCACGCTCAAATGCGTAGCGGTACCCGTCATCGAGACTCCTGATACCGAGAAACCCGTCGTGACTGTCACGGCGCCGCAAAACGTCAGCGTATCGCACGTCACCATCACCGGTAACGCCACCGACAACCTCGGCGTCATGCGCGTGACATACAGCCTCAATGAAGCCGCCGAAACAGACCTCGACGTCCAGGCAGGCACCAGTGTCGCCCTTGATTTCAGTGTTGAGAACCTGCTGCAGGGCCTCAATACCATCAAGGTCAGAGCCTACGACGCCGCCGGGCTGGTTTCCGACGTGCGCACGCTTGCAGTCTCCTACACGCCCGCCGAATCGCCGGATATGGTTGCACCTGAACTGCACCAGGCCAGCGCCGTATTCCAGAAACATGGCGAAGGATACCGCCTGCAGGTGACCGGGGTGGCGAGCGACAACATGACCCAAGCGAGCAGTCTCAAGATCGAGTATGCCCTTGACGGCGAAAATTACTCGCTCGTGGCCGAGCCCACCTGGACCGACAGTGGATTCTCGCTCTACGTCACCAACCTGGACCTGACCCAATACGCCAATGACGCTGAAGGTCACGTCAGCGTGCGCATCCTGGATGAAGCTGGTCTTGCCTCAGGCGCCATCAGCGCTGCTTTTCTGGTCGACACGACCGCACCGACGGCCAGCCTGAATCCGGTCGACTGGACGAAGCAATCCAACATCACCATCACCGGCAATGTCGGTGAAGCGAACTTCAAGAGCGCCAGCTGGACCTTTGGCAACCGCACCGGTGAACTCCTCAAGAGTGATGTCGCCGCAGACGGCAGCTTCAGCGTTCCACTCATGGGCATCCCCGAAGGAACGACGACCTTCACCCTCACGGTGACCGATCAGGCAGGCAACCAGAGCGCCACGCCGGCCACGGTGGAAGTCAAGGCCGACTTCACGGCGCCAGAAGCCGGCACCGTTCAAGCCTCTCCTGAAGTGGTCATCGTTCCTGGCACCGTGACACTCTCGCTCACCCCCACCGATGCCGGGTCCGGCGTCAGCTCCGTCGTCTTCAAGGGAAATGGCAAGACGCTCCCCGCAACCCTGGCAAACGGCACCTGGACTGCCACGGACTCGTTCGATGCTCCGACGTCGACCTCTTACACGGCCACGGTCACGGACAGCGCAGGCAATACCTCCCAGGCCGCCGCAGCCTCGGTTACCGCCAGAAAACCCGTTGCGCCAAGCGTGATCGGCCTGGTCGTCGCCATCCAGAAGGGCAACAGCAGCAACGCGGGCGTCAAGGCGACCATCTCCCACGAAGCGCCCAGCGTAAAGATTACGCTGACGTACACCCAGAAACCAGGCGGCAAACATCCCAGTTTCACCAGCGTCATCGACACGGCCTTCACCGGGACCGACTTCAGCGCCACCATCAAGAATGTCGAGGTGGGCGGCACGGTCCAGCTGAAAGTCGAAGACGGCGTCAACGAACCTGTCTTGTCGGAAACGGTCACGGTCACCAACTAGTAAGACCTTCGCAGTGAGCGGGGAGGACTGGCGTCCTCCCCGCTCACGTCACATCTCACCGATCTACCCTTGCAGCGCCTGCCGTAACGGTAGATCCGTCAGGTTTCTCGCGACAATCCTTGTCGATCGCTCGGGATAGAATGTCGCGATGCGAAAAGACCTGAATGTTACACGCTTCGCGACGGCGCGGAGCACGGGAAGGGCCCAGTGACCCTTTCCACGGCACGCAAATACACCACCACGCTGGGCGGGCGCGAACTCAGCATTGAAACCGGCAAGGTTGCCAAGCTGGTCTCGGGCGCCGTCACCCTGCGGTACGGCGAGACGGTGCTGCTGGTCACGGCCCAGGCGAGCGAGCGACCCTCGACCCTCGATTTTTTGCCGCTGACCGTGGAATTCGAGGAGCGGCACTACGCGGTCGGCAAGATTCCCGGCTCGTTTCACCGCCGTGAAGGGCGTCCGGGAGAGCGGGCCATTCTGAGCGCGCGCATCACCGACCGCCAGATTCGCCCGCTGTTTCCCAAGGGATACCGCCAGGAAACCCAGGTGATCATCACGGTGCAGTCGGCCGACCAGCAAAACGCGCCGGACGTCCTGGGCGCGCTGGGTGCCTCAGCGGCGCTGTCGGTCAGTGATATTCCCTGGAAAGGCCCCACTGCCTGCGTACGCGTCGGTCGCGTGGATGGCGCGTACATCATCAATCCCACAGGGGAGCAGCTGGAGCGCTCCGAGATGGACCTGGTCGTCGCCGGCACGCGTGACGCGGTCATGATGGTCGAGGCCGGGGCAAGTGAAGCGGACGAGGAACTGCTCGTCGGCGCCATCGAGTTCGCGCACGCCGAGATGCAAGGCGTACTGAGCCTGATCGAGCAGATGCGCGCAGAGGTCGGCAAGGAAAAATTCGAGCCGGTGCTGCCCAGTGACGCGGCCTCGGAACTGGTTCCCGAGCTGGCCCTCGCGGCCCGTGAAGCCGGTCTCCGCGAGGCCCTGCTGACCCCGAAGAAAAAGGACCGCAGCGTGGCGCTCAAGGGACTGCGTGACGGGCTGATCGCCCGGCACGTTCCCGATGCCGAAGCCGAAGGAGCAAGTGAAAAAGCCGCGCTGCTCAAATCGGCCTGGGAAAAAGTCGAGAAGGCCGAGCTGCGCCGCCTGATTCTCGAAGAAGATTTGCGCGCCGACGGACGCGACGGCCGGACCATCCGTCCGATCTGGATCGAGGCGCCCTACCTGCCCCGTGCGCACGGCAGCGCGCTCTTCACGCGTGGCGAAACGCAGGTGCTGGGCACCACCACGCTGGGCACCGAACGCGATGAGATTCTGATCGACGACCTGACCGAGGAGACGGGTGACAAGTTCCTGCTGCACTACAACTTCCCGCCTTACTCGACCGGGGAAGTCAAGCGCATGGGCGGGCAGTCGCGCCGCGAGATCGGGCACGCCTACCTGGCCAAGCGCGCCATTCGCGCGGTGCTGCCTCCTTTCGAGCAGTTTCCGTACGTAATTCGCGTGGTCGGTGACGTGCTGGAGTCCAACGGGTCGAGCTCGATGGCGACCGTTTGCGCGGGCAGTTTGAGCCTGATGGACGCGGGCGTGCCGCTGCGCTCGGCAGTCGCGGGCGTGGCGATGGGCCTCGTGATGGAAGAGGGCCGCTACCGCATTCTCACCGACATCCTCGGGCTTGAAGACGCGTTGGGCGACATGGACTTCAAGGTCTGCGGCACCGCGCAGGGCGTCACCGCGCTGCAGATGGACATCAAGATCGGCGGGATCACCCCGCAGATCATGCGTGAGGCGCTTGCCCAGGCGCGCGAGGCCAGGCTCTTCATTCTCGGCAAGATGACCGAAGCGCTGCCCGCGCCGCGCAGCGAGATGAGTTTGTATGCGCCGCGCATTCTGACCACCAAGATCAATCCCGAGAAGATCGGCTCGGTCATCGGGCCGGGTGGCAAGAACATCCGCGAACTCGAAGCCATGGGCGCGCAGATCACCGTGGACGAGGACGGCACCATCCGGATCTTCAGCAGCGACGCCGACGCCGCACAGCGCGTGCTGGAACGCATTCAGAACACCACCCGTCAGGCCAAGGTCGGTGAGGAATTCGAGGGAACGGTTGTCAAGACGGCCGCCTTTGGGGCCTTTATCAACCTCTTCCCCGGTCAGGACGGCATGCTGCACATCTCGCAGATGAGCGAGGAGCGCGTCAATGCCGTCGAAGACGTCATGAACGTCGGCGACAAGGTGATGGTCAAGATCGTCGGTATCGACGACCGGGGCAAGATTGACCTGATCCGCCCGGAACTGGAGGGCAAGATCGCTCCGCGCGCCCCGCGTGAGGGCGGACGCGACCGGGGCCCCCGACCCGACCGCGACCGCCGCTGAATCAAGCGAATGCGAGAAGCCCCTCTTTCCCTTGAAAGAGGGGCTTCTCGCAGCAACACAACGCGCCCGAGCGACACAAAGCGGCCCCGCCTCGAATGGCGGGATGACACCCGACTGGCAGTTATCACCCGCCCTGCCCGCCCGGCAGGTGTCACAGGAGAAGCCTGGCATGATTCACACCATCACCCTCAGCCCGACCCTCGACCTCACGTATCTCGTTCCCGACTTCCGGACCGACGACACGCGCCGCGCCCAAACGGTCTTTCGTGGTGCGGGCGGCAAGGGAATCAACGTGTCACGCGTTGCGGCCCGCCTGGGGTGCCCCACCGTCGCGCTGGGTTTCCTGGGTGGCACCACCGGCCTGGAGGTGGGCGCCCTGCTGGAAGCCGAGCGGGTGCGCACCTGGTTCGTGCCAGTCGCGCACAACACCCGCACCAACCCCATCATTCAGGACCCCTCCGGCGCCCAGATCCGCGTGAGCGCGCCCGGACCGGCAGTGGAGCCACATGACGCCGAACGACTCTACGAGAACCTCTTCTCGCTGCGTCGCCCGTCGTGGCTGCTCGTTTCGGGGTCCAAACCGCCTGGTGTTCCGGCAGACTTTTTCGCGCGGGTGATCCGGCGTGCCAGGCAGGAAGACATCCCCATCGTCGTCGACGCTGACGGCGATGAGCTCCAGCGCGGCGTCGAGGCGGGTGCGGACCTGATCAAGCCCAATCAGTATGAACTCGAACGTCTGGTCGGACGTGAACTCCCCTCGCGGGAAGCGGTGCTGAGCGCTGGCCGTGAAGTGCTCGCACGCGGTGTGAGAGCAGTCGCAGTCAGCCTTGGTGCCGCTGGCGCGCTGCTGATTCGGGCAGACGGAGCGTGGCAGGCCGTACCTCCACGCGTCACCACACAATCGGCGGTGGGATCGGGTGACTCGATGGTCGCCGGTCTGTGCGCCAAGCTGGGCGAAGGTCTCGATCCGGCGAGCGCCCTGCGCTATGGGGTGGCCTGCGGAACTGCGACGGCCATGACCCCAGGCACCGAACTCTGCCAGCGCAGTGATGTGGAACAGATCCTGCAGAACGTGGCGCTGACGCAGCTTGACTGATGACCGGCCTGACCGTCAGCCGATGATGCTCTCGCCCCAGGAAGACTGCATACGGGCGAGACGCCCGCCGGGGAGCGGGGTTATGGCCGAGAGCTCATCCGAACGTCTCGTCCTGAAGCAGGCGACCGGTCGTCGGTCGCGGCAATGCTTTTTGAGGCCAATACTGAAACCGCCACGCGCTGCCGCGTCCGGGCAGCGCCAGGCCATGCTCAGGCAAGTGGGAGCGCTGTGCCACCGGGGAAGCGCCGTTCGCCCGGCGCCACGACTTCGGCGAACAATGAGGCCAACGCGGGCGAAACCGTCAATGCGCCCTCGACGCACTGGACTTGTGCGGCGGAAAGAACCACCCGCCCGCACGGCTCGGCGCCTTGCGCGTTCATCTCGAAGGCCAGCAGCTCTCCACTATCTGCGTCGAAGCGCAGCCCTTCGAGCCGCCCCAGGACGCCGCCCTGCTGATCGTACAGCGGCGCCTGCCCCAAGGTGAGTGATTGCGCGCAGGTGGCCTGCACAAGGGGCAGCTTGGACATGCAGACCAGATCGTCGCGGTTGGTGATCACCACGAACTTCGGCTGCAGGTCATACACCGCCTCGAAGGGCACCACGACCATTTCATCCAGGGGAAAATCAGCTTCACAGGACCCCGCGCGGCAGATGTCGACTCGCAACGCCAGCACCCGGCGCGCCTGGTATTCCACGACCAGATCGGTGACGACGCCAAGCAGCTCCCCGTTGGGGCGAACGACAAGGCTTCCGATCATGTTCTGGCTGCTCAGCACGGACCACTCCTTTCAATCGGCAATTCGGACGTAGATCTTGCGGAAAAATCATGGGAATCAAGGCAGGCAGTCATCGCCGTCCGCTTCGGAGAAGGTCAAAAGAACACGCGCCCTCAGGCGCGCCCATTCGCGAGCCGGGGGTCGCCGGGATATGTTGCTTTGCTGGGACCATCAGGATAGGAGGCTGCCTTGCGGCGGAGTCCGGCGACCCTCTCGACCCAAAATCAGGGTAACCTTCAGCGCTGATGCGGGCCTGTTGGCCTCCTGAGGCCAAACTGAGTTGGGCCAAGCAGGTTGGCATTTCGGCCTTGGGCGCGTACCTTGAAGTCATGCAGCGCATTCTGGCCATCGACGACGACCCTGGAATGACCACCATGATCAAGCGTGGCCTGACGTACGAGGGCTACGCGGTGGATGTGGCCCCTTCCGGGGAAGCCGGACTCAGAATTGCCCGCGAGCGTCAACCGGACCTGGTGATCCTTGACGTGATGATGCCCGGATTGGACGGCCTGGAGGTGCTGCGCCGCCTGCGTGCGGTGGAGGCGGACCTGCCGGTCATTCTGCTCACCGCCAAGGACGCGCCCAACGATCAGGTGGCCGGTCTGGAGGCCGGTGCGGATGACTACGTCACCAAGCCGTTTCGCTTCGACGTGCTGCTGGCGCGCGTCCGGGCCCTGCTGCGCCGCCACCAGAACATTCGCCAGGAGGTGCTGCGCTTCGCCGATGTCTGTATGGACATCGGCGCACACTCCGTGACGCGCGGGACGCGGGACATCGTACTGACCGCACAGGAATTCCGGCTGTTTCAGGTGTTTTTGGAGCAGCCTACCCGGGTGCTGTCCAAAGCCGCGCTGCTCGACCGCGCCTGGGGCATCGACTACCTGGGCGACGCCAACGTGGTGGAAGTGTACGTCAAACAGCTGCGCCAGAAGCTGGAGGCCGAGCGCGAGTCGCGCCTGATCCATACCATCCGCGGTGTCGGGTACGTATTGCGCGAAGGATGAGTTCACCGCAGCCACGCAAGACCACTGGCGCAGCCGAAGGGAGGAAGGGCATGTCGATTCGCCTGCGGCTGGCCTTATGGTACGGCGCGTTGTGCGGTCTGGCACTGCTGACCGTCTCGCTGCTCAGTTACGC
Source organism: Deinococcus peraridilitoris DSM 19664 (assembly GCF_000317835.1). Lineage (NCBI taxonomy): Bacteria > Thermotogati > Deinococcota > Deinococci > Deinococcales > Deinococcaceae > Deinococcus > Deinococcus peraridilitoris. Next base: position 712,251 of record NC_019793.1, read on the forward strand.
GGTGTACAGCCGCAGCCAGTACTCCGTGCTCGACCGGGTGCTGGTCCTGAGTGCCAACCACGTTTCGGCGGGCGTGCGCGCCGCAGGTCGCTCGTATGTGCTGAACGCCGACCGTGACAGCCTGGAAGTGCTGCTGCGCCTGTATGGACCGGACGGACAGTTGCGCCAGACCTCCTCGGGCGGGCCGAACATTCCGCCCACCTCGCCCACCGCCCCCCTCAATACACCGGCCGGACCGGCGTATGACTGGCTGGCCCGCCTGGTGCCGACAACGGCCTCCCCGGCGCCGGCGCGGGAAAACGCCGCGTTCGGGATGGTGCGCTACGGCGGTGAACGCTGGCGGCGCTACGTCGTGCGCCTCGACAACGGGGGCATTCCCATTGCCTACGTCGAGACGCTGACCCCCCTGGGGCGGCTTGATGACGCCGTGGCGCACCTGCGGACCCTGCTGTTCGGGTTGGGTCTGGCCTCACTCGCGGTGGTGGTCGGTCTGGGCTGGGCGATTGCCGGCAGCGCCCTGGCGCCCATCGCCCGACTGACCCGCACCGCGCACGACATCGCGGCCTCCCGCGATACTGCCCGGCGGGTGCCCACCCCCGATCACCGCGACGAACTGGGGCGGCTGGCGCTGACCTTCAACGAAATGCTCGCCAGCCTCGACGCGGCCGCCAAGCTACAGCAGCGCTTCATCGCCGATGCCAGTCACGAGTTGCGCGCCCCGCTGGCCGTCATGCAGGGCAACCTCGAATTGCTGCGGCGCTATCCCATCATGCCCCCCGGTGAACGTCAGGAGGTCACGCTTGAAGCCGAGCGTGAAGCGGTCCGGCTCGGCAGGCTGGTCAACGATCTGCTGCTGCTGGCCCGCAGCGACGCGGGCGTGCCACTGCGCCTCGCCCCGGTGGACCTGGGCAGCGTCGCCCTCGACGCTTTCCGCGACGCGTCGCGCCTGGCGCGGGGACAGTTGCTCACGCACCCGTCCCCGCCTCCAGAAATCACGGTCAATGGTGACGCCGACCGCCTGAAACAACTGATCCTGATTCTGCTGGACAACGCGCTGAAGTTCACGCCCCCCGGAAAGCGCGTCGAACTGCGGCTTGGCATACAAGGCGGGCAGGCAGAAATCACGCTGCACGACGAAGGCGCCGGCATTCCGCAGGCAGATCTGCCGTTCGTCTTCGAACGCTTCTACCGCGCGGACCCGGCCCGCAGCAGCGATCCGGGCGGGACCGGTCTGGGCCTGTCGATTGCCAGCTGGATCGTACAGCAGCACGGCGGGCAGATTGCCCTGACCAGCCAGGTCGGGCAGGGCACCACCGTGACAGTCACCCTGCCCATGAATCTGCCGAACGCTACCTGGACCCTGTCCAGCAAAGAGCGCGATTTTCACGATGCGCCGGGCGCCGGCGCGAAGCCCTCGTCGTAAGCACCTCAAGTGTCCGGACCGGAAGAAAAGACCGCCGCGCACGACCCCACGAGGTGGGCCACCACGCCCACCACGACCGGTACGAGGTTCCCACCCAGGTTGATGAAAATCAGCAGCAACAGCAGCCCTCCGCTGAGCAGTCCACCCAGCACCGATCCGCTCGCGGTCAGGCCGCGCCGTGCCTGACCGCCCCACCACAGACCCACGAGCGCCAGCAGCGCACACAGCACGAAATCCAGCACGGGTGACGCCAACAACGCGGTCATGCTTCATGCTACTTCGCGTCGTCCGGCTTGTCCGGAGTTCACAGCGCGGCCGCAAGGCAAAGCTTCCGCCTGAGCGGAGAGCTTCCTGGCCGCAGGATGTGCGCGCTACACTGCGGGCATGCGCCCTGCCTTTCTCACCGCCGCCCGCCTGCTGCAGCGGGGGCGCGAGTCGGCCATCGAAGGCAACGACCAGGAAGCCGTGCGGGAGTACAACCAGGCCTTGCAGCTGCTGCGCAGCCTGCCGCCCGAACGCACGCGCGACGTGCTGCTGGCCCACACCCACCTCGCGTACTACCAGACCCTCGCCCTCGACAACCGCGGCGTCGCCCAGGAGCATTTGCACCTGGGCATTTCGTACGCGCGTTCGACGCGCGATCCGCTCGCTCGGGCGATTGCCGAGGAGTGCCTGAGCGGTCTCGACATCGCGTTGTAGACGGTACGGTACGCTGCTTTTCAGTGGCCCTTGAAGGTCTGAAGTTTCGCGAATCGCTCACGCGCGGGCAATGATTGCCCCGGTTCGATGTGCGAGTTCGCTTTGATCTGGGCGCCCTGTCCGACCAGCGTCAACTCACCGGACCCGCCCACCACCGCGCCCGCGCCAATTTCGCAGTCCTCGTCCACAATCGCGCGCTCTACGCGCGCGCCCACGCGAACCACCGTGCCGCTCAGCAGGACGCTCTCATGGACGCTGGCGCCCGCTTCGATGACGACGCCCGGCGCCAACACCGAACGCTCCACGTGGCCTGCCACCCGGCTGCCCGGCGAAAGCAGGCTCGCAATGATCCGCGCACTTCCCTCGATTCGTGCCGGGGCGCGCGGCACCCCGAAGGTGAGCAGCGGCCAACTAGGCGCGTCCAGGGACGGAATTTCGCCGTCGACCAGCTGCATATGCGCTTCCCAGTACGCCTGCGGTGTGCCGACGTCGCGCCAGTACCCTTCGAAGCGGTGCGCAAAAGCGCGCCCACCCTGCACGAGGTCGGGCAGCAGTTCATCGCCGAAGTCCTGCAGATCGCCGTGCCGGCGCGCCAGCTCTTCCAGTCGATCGAGCAGCGTCGTGGCGTCGTAAACAAACACTTCTGTCGTGACAAGGTCCGAGATGGGTTCTTCGGGCTTGTAGGCAAAACCGGTGACGCGGCCCTCGCCGTTCACCGTAACATTCCCAAAGCGGTGCGCTGTCTCCCCCACCGGTACCTGGGTGGTGACCATCGTGACGCTCGCCCGGGTCTGCAGGTGCCGCTGCACCACCTCAGCGTAGTCGAGCAGGTACACGTGATCGGCCGAGAGGACCAGCACCACGTCCGGAGCGAATTCGCGGATCAGGTGACGGTTGAGAAACAATGCGTGCGCATTGCCGTGCGCAAACGCCTCGCCTTCGGACCCCTGTTCATTCTGATCGTCCTGGCCCTGGTAAGGAGGCAGGACCTGCAGGCCACCGTGCGTGCGGTCGAGGTCCCAGGGCCGCCCGCTGGACAAATGGTCGTTGAGGCTGTGCAACTCGTACTGCTCCAGTACCCAGACATCCGACAGGCCGCTGTGCGCGCAGTTGCTGAGGGCGAAGTCGATCAGGCGGTACACGCCCGCGAAGGGCATCACCGGCTTGGCGCGACCTTCGGTCAGCACCCCCATGCGTTTGCCTTTGCCGCCCGCGAGGATCAGCGTGAGAACGGTCTGTCCGGCCATGCGAGTCTTCATGACGGTAGTGTCGCGGTCGCGCAGCTGATGAGGATGGGGCGCAAGTAAACACGCGTCAATCGCGCGAAAAACGGCGGGGTGGGTCAAACGGGCCACCCCGCCGCAGCCAGAACGTTTATACCAGACGGCGGCGAATCTCGGCGCTGATGAAATCCAGCAAATTCACGACCAGCACGATGGTGATGATCCCGACCATGGCCTGCTGATACTGAAAGGCGCGCATGGTCTCGTTCAGGAGGAAACCAATACCGCCCGCACCCACGAATCCCAGCACGATCGAAACGCGGAAGTTGATCTCGAAGCGGTAGAGGGTGTAGCTCAGGAAGAGCGGCAGCACCTGGGGCATCAGGCCCCAGCGAATGACGCTGGTGCCCGGCGCACCAACCGATTCCAGTGCCTCGATAGGACCGCGCTCGGCGTTCTCGATGGCTTCGGAGTACAGCTTCCCCAGGTCGGCGATGGAGTGAACGGCCATCGCCAGCGCGCCCGCGAAGGGGCCCAGGCCCACGGCGGAAACGATGATCAGCGCCAGAATCAGCGTATCGACGCCACGGTCCACGTTGAAGAAGGTGCGCGTGACCACGTACGAAAAGCGCATCAGGGCGTTGCGGAAGGTCAGGTTGCGCGCGGCGAGCAGGCTGAGCGGCAAGGCAAAAGCCGCCGCCACCACGGTTCCGATCAAGGCGATGTTGACCGTCACCAGCATCTGCTTCATGACCTCGCTGATAAAGCCGGTGTCCGGTGGCCATGAACGCCCGATCAGATCTACCAGGTTGGGCCAGCCGATGATCAGCTCGCGCAAGTTGAACTCGGTGGAGTTGAACCCGGCCAGTACGGCGGTCACCACGCCCGCCAGCAGCAGGCCGTTGCGCAGGTCGCCCCGTTCCTGGGCGAGCGCACCCCGGCCCACCAGAATCAGGCCCCCACCCAGTGCCAGACCGGCAAACAGGATCCAGGCCCCGAAGCCGTAATCGGCCCGGCGCACCAGCACACGGCGGACACCAGCCTCACTCGCATCGGGCCCCGGCGCGTACCCGAACGGCAACTGGCCGGCCGTCGAGATGGCCTGCAGGGTCGGCACGGTGCCGGGCTCCAGGCGGCGGTCGGCGTAATCCTGGCGAATCCGGTAAAAGTCCCGGCGTTGCTTGGCGCGCTCGGTCGAGGCATAACCGCCGGTCGCGAGCTGTCGGCGCACCGTCTGCCAGTCACGCGCCAGTTTCTGCGCGTCCTCGTTGTAAAACTCCAGATCGGCCTGCCAGTCATTGACGACGAGGGCAGCCTGTTGCGCGGCCACCGGCGCCGCGAGCTTGTAGTACCCGCGCAGATCCGGAAACAGACGCTCGCCCGTACCCGACGCCAGCAGGGCCAGCAGGGTCAGCGGCACCGCGAGCGCGATGACCAGACCATAAGCGCGCTGCCGACCCCGTTGCCCCAGCGCGAGCAAACCCAGGGCGACGCCGATCACCAGCGGAAAGAGCACTTCCAGCACACCGGGAACGCTGCGCACGCTGAGCAGCTGCTCACTGCCGTTCTGGAACACCAGGGGCAAGCCAATGCCCACGAGTCCGGCCCCCGCCAGCGCCAGGCCGCCCACACGGGCCGAGCCTCGCAGGCTGAGGAGCAGGGCCACGAGGGCCAGCACGGGCGCGGTCCACAGCAGCGGATACACGAAGCTGAGCCCGAAGGGCGTCATGCCCAGCGCCTGATCGCTGCGCGCGCCGACGACGGCAACAAACGGCAGGGCAAAGAAGGCGATCAGCAGACCGACACTGCCCAGCACACCGAGCCGCCGTCCCGAGCCGCGCGCCAGCCAGGTGATCCCCGCCGCCAGAATTGCCAGCAGAAGCGGGGTGCTCACAGGTCCGCCACGCTTCCGGAGTAGATGCGGTCGATTTCGTCCTGGCTCAGCGCGCTGGGAGGACCGTCGAAGACCAGCTTGCCCTTGTTGAAGCCCAGGATACGGTCGGCATACTGCAGGGCGAGTTCCAGCACGTGAATGTTGACCAGCACGCTGATTCCGTCCTTGTTGAATTCCTTGAGAATGCCCATGATGACATTGCTGAGTTTGGGGTCGAGGCTCGCCATGGGCTCGTCGGCGAGAATCAAGGTGGGTTGCTGCGCGACGGCGCGCGCGATGGCCACGCGTTGCTGCTGACCGCCGGAGAGCTGGTCGACACGCACGTTCATGCGGTCGGCCAGGCCGACGCGCGTCAGGGCCGTTTCGGCAATTCTGCGGTCCTCGGCGGTGAACAGACCCAGCACGCCTGAAAAGCGGTTGTGGTAACCCAGCCGCCCCGAGAGCACGTTCTCCATGGCGCTCAGGCGGGTGGAGAGATTGAACTGCTGAAACACGAAACCGATGCGGCGGCGCAATTGGCGCAGACGCGGGCCACTCGCAAAGGCGATGTCGTCACCGTCTATCAGGATCTGGCCGCTGGTGGCGTCGTTCAGGCGGTTGATGCAGCGCAGGAAGGTGCTCTTGCCCGCACCCGAGAGTCCGATGACACACACGAACTCGCCGTTCTGGATGGTGACGTTCACGTCATCAAGGCCCACGGTGCCGTTGGGGTAGATTTTGCTGAGGTTCTTGACCTCGATCATGCAGGTCCTCCAGGCTGCTCTAGCGGCCTTTGGTGAAATCAATTCGAAATCAGTTCGGACAGGCCAGAAAAAGAGGGAGGCCTGCGCCTCCCCCTGAAGTGGCCGTGCTTACTTCTTCTGTGCAGCCTTCATGGCGTCACGGACGATGTTGTAATCGGCGTCCTTGGCGGGAATCATCTTGTCGATGCGGTAAAGGTTGGTGAGGAGTGCCTTGCCCTCGGGGTTGCTGCCCATGCCGGCAATCGCGGCGCGCACGCGCGTCGTGACAGCCTCGCACTCCTTCTGGTAGGCGGCGCGCACGCTGAGGGTGTCGCCGGGAATGGGTTTGCTGTAGGCAACGGGCGTCACCAGGGCGGCCTGCTCGGGCTTGAGGAGCTGCGTCCAGGAGCCGCTATCCCCTTTGGTGTTGTTGCTGAAGGTGGCCACAACGTCCACGGTGCCGTTCACGAGCGACAGCACCGCCGAGTCGTGCTTGCCAGCAAAGGTCTGCTTGCCGAAGAACTTGTCGGGATCGATGCCCTTGGCCACCAGGGCCGCGCGGGGAAAGGTGTAACCGGCGGCGCTGGTCGGATCGATCCAGGCAATGTTCTTGCCGCGCAGGTCCTCGATCTTCTTGATGCCGCTGTCCTTGCGGACCACAAAGGCGCTCCAGTAGTACGGGCCTGCGCCACGCACGCTCTTGAGCAGCACGTCGGCACCTGCCTTGTCGCGCGCTTCGACGTAACTGACCGGCGAGAGCCAGGCAAAATCCAGCTTGCTGGAGCGCATCGCCTCGACGAGGGCGCCGTAGTCCTGCGCCACGGTGGTGTTGATTTCCACACCGCGCACGTTCTTCTCAATGTACTTGGCAATGGCGCGGCCGTTGGTAAGCACGGCGTTGCTGTCCTGGGCCGGGTTGAAACCCATGTTGATGACACGGCAGTTTTCGGCGGCGTAAGCGCTGCCGGCAAATGTGCCGAGCGCGAGCAGTGCGAGCATTTTCTTCATGGTTCTCCTGGAGGTGGCCCGATCGTCTGGCGTGGCCGTTCCAAGCAATAAGTATAAACAAAAGCTCAAGGTGGCGTGTGAGCCCTGAAGGCGGACGTTCCGCTCGCGCCTGCCCGGCGATCAGGAAGTCAGAAAGACCGACCGAAAGGGCAGCTCTCCAGGGTACTCAGGGCGCGCGGCACGGTGGGTGGCCTTCGGCGCGTGCAGCACCAGCAACTCACGAGGACCGCCCGGATCGAGCCGGGTCAGGCACAATCGCCCGGTACGGACCGCGCCCAGGTCGGTATACACCTGCGCGCCTATTTGGCGTGGGTTGGGAAGTGGTGTGTGGCCATGCACGCTCCAGCTCACGCCAGGCGGCAACGGAAACGGACCGTCTTCCGGACGCAGCCACAGGGCGGCAGTGTCCGGGTCCGGGTAATCCGGGTGCGGCTGGGGCGGCGCGGCGTGCACCGCCAGCACGCTCACGTCGTCCGGCGGCGCCGTGTGCACGCCGCGCGCGTCAACGAACACCATCAGCTGCAGGCGGGAAAAGTACTCGACCAGCTCGGGTGGGTAATTCTCCACGCCAAAGCGGCCTGCCTCGCGCTGCAGAGCATCGCCTCCATTGCCTTGCCACCACCTGAAATTGGACCGGGCAGCGCGGAGGTCGTCAAGTTCGCCCTTCTCTTCGTAACGGGTGTACCAGGCGTGGGCACTGTAGGCCATCTGTTCGTGGTTTCCCCACAACAGCGTCACGAGGCCCAGTTGTTCGAGTTCCAGCAGCAGCCGCACGCACTCCAGGCTGCCCGGCCCTCGATCGATCACGTCGCCCAGCACGACCAGATGCGCGCCCTGCGTGTGCGCCAGGGCGCCTTCGAGCAGGTCGAGCCTTCCGTGCAGGTCGGGCACGGCGTACACAACCTCCGCCCCGGCGAGAAGTGAAGAACTCACTCCACCTCGTCGGTGAATTCGAGCAGGGTCTGCTTGTTACGCTCGCGGACAAAACGGGCGGCGCGCTCGTCAGGCACGAAGCTTATCTGGCCGACACCCACTTCCACCCGAAAACCCGCGCCGTTCGAGGCGCCCGCGGGCAGCCACGCGAGGGGCAGTTCGGTGCGCAGTCCATTGCTCAGTTCTACTTCCACGATGTCGCCTTCCTGCTCTTCGACGATGAGGTAGTGCTCCATGAAGTCAGTCTACGGCGCGCCCGCGGGCACGGCAGGCAAGGACTTGTTCATTCCGCGCGTCGTTGGCCGGGCATGACTGGTGCAGCATGTTCATCACCGTATCCTGTCACCGCCAGGCTGCACTCCCCTTTCGTTACCCATTCACTGCAGAATTACTGTACGAGGCGCGGACCCCCTTCTTGTTCTCTTCATCAGAGATGTTAAGCTGAGGCAGGACCGAGCGGACGCCCGGTCACATCTTTTTCTGTAGCTTTTCCAGACTGTGCCCTGCGAGGCGCGCGCCCGATGTCGGGCGATGGCCGCACGAGAGGCGGCGTTGGAGAACGTATGACCGATGACACCAGCCAACGAGCGGAGCACGTCCTGTGCTGCGCTCGTCCTACCTTATTGGAGCGCTGCGCCGCTTCAGCAGAACGCGGGGGCACTTCCTCCGCCAGGAGGAGACAGCATGAAGGGTGAACTCCGCTACGAAGGCAAAGCCAAGAAAGTCTACGCCACGGACAAGCCGGGCGAGTACATCGTCGAGTATAAGGACGACGCGACCGCCTTCAACGCCCAGAAGCGCGGCACGGTCGCGGACAAGGGCGTGGTGAACAACGCCATCACCAGCGTCCTGTACCCACGCCTGGAAGCGGCCGGCGTTCCCACCCACTTTCTGGCGCAGCTCTCCGAGCGCGAGCAGCTGGTGAAAGCGGTCGAGATCGTGCCCGTCGAGGTGGTCGTGCGCAATGTCGCCGCCGGGTCGTTCAGCAAGCGTCTGGGACTTTCCGAGGGCGTGCTGCTTTCGCAGCCCGTGGTCGAGTACTACTACAAAAGTGACGTACTGGGCGATCCCCTCATCAACACCGACACCGCCGTCACGATGGGCTGGGCCACCGAGGAGGACCTCGCGGTCATCCGCACGCTGGCCCTGCGGGTCAACGCCTTCCTGACGCCCTTTTTCGCGGCGCGTGGCGTACGCCTGATCGACTTCAAGCTGGAGTTCGGCAAGACTCCGGACGGCGAGATCGTGCTGGCCGACGAGATCAGCCCGGACACCTGCCGCTTCTGGGACGCCCAGAGCGGCGAGAAGCTCGACAAGGACCGCTTCCGCCGTGACCTCGGCGGCGTCGAGGACGCCTATCAGGAAATGCTGCGCCGCGTCATCAGCGAAGCGGACCCCACGAGCACGCCCCTGAGCCGCTGACGCCGAGTCACTGACGCGCCCTCGTTTCCTGCCCAACTCCTTAGTCCTGTTTGCAAAGAAGGCATCCATGAAATACCAGGTTCGTGTTTTCGTGTCCCTCAAGCCCAGCATCCTCGATCCACAGGGCCGCACGGTCGAGCGGGCCGTCAGTCACCTCGGTCACGACAACGTGTCGGGGGTGCGGGTCGGCAAACTGATCGAGATGGTCCTCGAAGGAGAGCGCGCCGCCGTCGAAGCGCAGGCGCGCGAACTGGCGGGCACCGTCCTGAGCAACCCCGTCATGGAAGACGCGCGCGTCGAAATCGAGGAGCTCGCGCTGCAGGCGAGCGTCTGATGCGCGTCGCGGTCGTGCAGTTTCCCGGCAGCAACTGCGACGCCGACGCGGTGCGCGCCGTTGAGGTGCAGGGCGGTCAGGCGCAGCTGGTGTGGCACACCGAGCATAGCCTCGGGGGGGTGGACGCCGTGATTCTGCCGGGCGGCTTCAGTTACGGCGACCACCTGCGCAGCGGCGCCATCGCGGCGCGCAGCCCCATCATGGAGAGCGTCAAGCAATTCGCGGACGCGGGCGGCCCGGTGCTGGGCATCTGCAACGGCTTTCAGATTCTGTGCGAGTCGGGCCTGCTGCCCGGCGCGCTGACCCGCAATGGTCACCTGCACTTCGTGTGCCGCAGTGTCACCCTGCAGGTCACCAGCACCAGCAGCGTCTTCACGGGCGCTTACAGCCTCGACCAGACCCTCAGCGTGCCCGTCGCGCACGGTGAAGGCAGCTACTACGCCGACCCCGAGACGCTGGCCGAATTGGAAGGCGAGGGCCGCGTGGCGTTTCGCTACCTGGGCAACCCCAACGGCAGCCTCAACGATATCGCCGGCATCGTGAACGCGCGAGGCAACGTGCTGGGCATGATGCCCCACCCGGAACGCGTGGTCGAAGGCGTGCTGGGTGGCACCGACGGACGCGGCATCTTCGAGAGCCTGCAGGCTTTTCTGGGCAAGAAAGCGCTCGCCGTATGAGCGCCGCCGCTTCGCTGCAGGATTTTCTGGTGCAGCAATTCGAAACGGAAACCAAGGCGTTCGTCAGCGCGCTGGAGGCGGTGCCCGAGGACCTGTTCGCGCACGCACCGCAAGGCGGTGGGCACAGTGTCGCCTGGCACGCCCTGCACATCGCCGAATGGACGCGTGTCCTGGTGCTGCAGGACTTCACGGCGTCCTACGGACATCTGGGTTGGGAAGACAAGGAGTGGACGCAGAAGCTGCAAGGCCCCACCCGCGTGACCGAACAGGGCGGCAAGACGGCCGTTCTGGTCGAGGTGCAGGCGGTCTTTGCCGAGGCACTGCGCGAGCTGCGCTCCCTGAGCGACGGAGCGCTCGCGGGCAGCGCGGTCACGCCCTTTGGTGAGCGCCCTTTGCTGCCCAGCCTGGGCGGGCAGCTGCGCCACACCGCCTATCACCGTGGGCAGATCAAGCTGACCGCCCTGCAACTGGGCAAGAGCCGCCTGTAAGCTATGCCGCACGAAGCCACGAGGCAGCTCCTCTGGCGTGCCCTGAGTCAGGAGTTCGCTGCGTTTCAGGACGTCGCGCAAACATGCTCACCCGCAGCCTTTCACAGGCAACCGGACCAGGGACACAGCATTGCGTGGCATGTTCTGCACATCGTCGACTGGTCGCGCTGTGTGGTACAGCCCGGTTTGAACGGCGTGAATCCGGCTCTTCGCTACGCCTATTTGGGATTTGAGGACGCGGAGTTCACCAAAAGCGTCTTCGGCCCAAGCGTCGCCTGCATCACAGACCCTCAGGACGTCATCGTGAACGCACTGAATACCGTCAGTACCGACACCCTGCGTTTTATCGAAGAGGCGCCCGCCGAGCGCTTTTCTCCCCACGCCACGTGGCCCACCTTGACCAGACCCAGGGCAGTCATCGACGGCCTTCTCTACCACGTTCGCCATACCGCCTACCACCGCGGGCAGATGCAGTTCGCCCTCAAGCACTCCGGGAGTTTGTTGTGACCCAGACCGTTTCTTTGCGTGACCGCGCCGGTACCTTCGGCCTGACAACCGACGAGTACGATCTTCTCGTTTCGCAGATTGGCCGTGAACCCAACGCCCTGGAAGCCGCCATCGTGGGGGCCATGTGGAGCGAGCACTGCGGCTACAAGAATTCGCGCCCGCTCTTCTCGGTGTTTCCCACCACCGGCCCTCAGGTGCTGCAAGGGCCGGGCGAGAACGCCGGGGTCGTGGACATTGGCGACGGGTACGCGGTGGCCTTCAAGATGGAGTCGCACAACCACCCCAGCGCCGTGGAGCCCGTACAGGGCGCCGCGACCGGCGTGGGCGGTATTCTGCGTGACATCTTCGCGATGGGCGCGCGCCCCTTTGCGGTGCTCGATTCGCTGCGTTTCGGTGACCTGGATTCCCCGCGCACCCAGTTTCTGCTGCACGGCGTCGTGGAGGGGATCAGCCATTACGGCAACGCCATCGGCGTGCCCACCGTGGGCGGTGAGGTGACCTTTCACCCCAGCTACCAGGAAAACCCGCTGGTGAACGTCATGGCCCTGGGCCTCCTCAGGCACGAGGATCTCGCCAAGGGCACCATGGGCGCGGTAGGCAACCAGATCGTGTACGTCGGCAGCAAGACCGGCCGCGACGGCCTGGGCGGCGCGGTCTTCGCGAGCGCCGACCTCAGCGACGCCTCGGGCGCCGACCGGCCTGCCGTGCAGGTCGGTGACCCGTTCATGGAAAAGCTGCTGCTCGAAGCGACCCTGGCAGCCATTGAGGAAGGGCTGGTGGCGGGCGTGCAGGACATGGGCGCCGCCGGGCTGGTCTCGAGCACCTGCGAGATGGCTTACCGCGCGAATCTGGGCGTCGACATGGACCTGGGCGCCGTGCCCACCCGCGAGGAAGGCATGGTCCCCATGGAACTGTGCCTGTCCGAGTCGCAGGAGCGCATGGTGCTGGTGCCGGTGCCCGGCAAGGAGCAGGCACTCCTCGATCTGCTCGCCAAGTGGGAACTGGACGTCGTGGTGATCGGCGAGGTTCGTGAGCACCACAATTACCGCCTGTTCTGGCACGGCGAGGTCGTGTGCGACCTGCCGGTGAGCGTGCTGAACGAGGCGCCCAAGTACACCCGTGAAGGCGTCGAGAGCGAAGAGATTCGCGCCCGGCGCGAGATGGACCTCTCGGGCGTGCCGGTGCCGGAAAAACTGGACGAGGTGCTGCTGCAACTGCTGTCGCACCCGACCATTGCCAGCAAACGCCCGATCTTCGAGCGTTACGACCATCAGGTGATGACCAACACCGTCGTGCTGCCCGGCGCAGCAGACGCGGCCGTGCTGCGGGTCAAGGGCATTCGCAAGGGGGTGGCGGCCACCAGCGACTGCAATCCGCGCTTCGTGTACCTCGATCCCTACACGGGCGCGGCCGCTGCCGTCGCGGAAGCGGCGCGCAACCTGGCCTGCGTGGGCGCCACGCCGCTCGCGATCACCGACAACCTGAACTTCGGCAACCCGCACCGTCCCGAGGTGTACTACCAGCTGCAACGCGCCACCCAGGGCATCGCGGACGCCTGCCGGGCCCTGAACACCCCGGTGACGGGCGGCAACGTCAGCCTGTACAACCAGTACAACGAAGCCCAGCCGGACGGCACCACCCGCACGGTCGCCATTCACCCCACCCCGACGATCGGCATGGTCGGAGTGCTGCCCGACGTGGAGCTTCGCGCGACCATGGGCCTCAAGAGCGCCGACCACGCCCTGTACCTGCTGGGAGAGCTGAGCGGCGAACTGGGGGCCAGCCAGTACCTGGAGACCGTTCACGGTCTGGAGGCGGGTCAGGTGCCGGCCCTCGACCTGGAACGTGAACAGCGCGTGATCCAGGGCGTGCTGGCGCTGATTCGCGCGGGCCTCACGCGGACCGCGCACGACCTTGCCGAAGGCGGACTGGCCGTGGCCCTGGCCGAAATGGCCATCAGCGGTAACCTGGGCCTGCGCGTCACGCTCGACACCGACCTGCGGCCCGACGCGACCCTGTTCGGCGAAGCGCACTCGCGTCTGGTCGTGGCGATTGCGGCGGGCCAGCAGGAGCAGGCCGAGGCGCTGCTGCGCGAACTTGACGTGCCTTTTTCTCAGCTGGGAACCGTGGGTGGTAACGAGTTCGCCATTTCGCTGCCTCGTCAGGCCCTAGACTTGAGCGTGACCCTCAGCGCCCTCTCCGACGCCTTCGAACGCCCTCTGCGTGAGGTTTTGTCTTGATCTTCGACCCAGCCACCGACAAGCCTCAGGAAGAGTGCGGCGTCTTCGGGATTTACAGCCCGCAGCCGGCCGACATCGCCTGGCTGACCTATCTGGGGCTGTTCTCGCTGCAGCACCGCGGACAGGAAGCGGCCGGCATCTGTGTCAGCGACGGCGAGAGCTTTCTGGTCGAAAAGGACCTGGGGCTGGTCAGTCAGGTCTTCGACGAGACGCGCCTTGACAAGGTGCGGCTGGGCGGCGCACGGGTAGGCATCGGTCACGTGCGCTACAGCACCACTGGCAGCAACCTGCGCTTCAATTCGCAACCGCTGACGGTGCGCACCAACAAGGGCATTCTGGGCCTGGCGCACAACGGCAACTTTGTGAACGCCCGCGAGATGCGCCAGGAGATGCTCGACGACGGCGTGATCTTTCAGACGACCAACGACAGCGAGGTCATGCTCAACCGGGTGGCGCGTCTCGCGAGGCTCGATCTGATCGACGCCACCGCGCGGGCCATGCGCGAGCTGCAGGGCGGCTACGCGGTGGTGCTGATGAGCCGCACGCAGCTGCTGGGTTTCCGGGACCCCAACGGCGTGCGTCCCCTGTGCATCGGGCAGCGCGACGACGGCGCGTGGGTCTTTGCCTCGGAGCCCTGTGCCCTGTTCGCGGTGGGCGCCAAATTCGTACGTGACGTGCAGGGCGGCGAGCTGGTGTGGGCCGACCGCACCGGACTGCACAGCCTGCAGGTGCTCGAAGGCCACAAACCCACGCCCTGCGCCTTCGAGTGGATCTACTTCGCGCGCGCCGACAGCCAGGTCGACGGCACCGACGTGCACGAATCGCGCATCCGCATGGGCGAGCAGCTGGCGCGTGAGTACCCGGTCGAAGCGGACATCGTGGTACCGGTGCCGGATAGCGGCATCGGGGCGGCCATTGGCTACTCGCGTGAAAGCGGCATTCCCTTCGATTACGGCCTGTACAAGAATCCTTACGCCGGGCGCACCTTTATCGCGCCGACCCAGGAAGCGCGCGAACTGAAGGTCAAGCTCAAGCTCTCCCCCACCAGCGCGGTGCGCGGCAAGCGGGTGGTGCTGGTGGACGACTCGATCGTGCGCGGCACCACCAGCCGCCAGATCGTGAACCTGCTGCGTGAAGCGGGCGCCACCGAGGTACACTTCCGGGTGTCGAGCCCGCCCATCCAGCATCCCTGCTTTTATGGCATCGATACCGCCGCCCGTAAGGAACTGGTGGCCAGCACGCACAGCGTCGAGGAAATCCGCTCGCTGATCGGCGCGGACACCCTGTCCTTTATCAGCGAAGTCGGCTTGCGGCGCGCCATTGCGGGCCCAGGGCTGTGCATTGCCTGCTTCAACGGCGAGTACCCGGCCGGGGTGCCGCTGGAAAATGATGTGAACAAGCTCGCCCTCGAAGTCTGAGGCGCGGCCCGGATCAGCGTTCCCACCTGGGGACGCTTTTTTGTGGCCCGTTTATGGTGCCAGCAGGCTTACGGTTTTCACAAGCCTTCTGAGAGCCGCAGCTTATGCGGGTGGCCCAGCATGAAGACAGGGAGGATGACCATGAAACAGGGAATTCTGGGCCTGGCCACCGGGCTGCTGATCGGGCTGATCGCCCTGGTGCTGCTGTACAACTTTGCGCCCGCCCCCAGCGCGCAGGCTGAGGGCGGCAACCAGACCAACAGTGCCCCGGCGGGTGGCGCGAGTGGCGGTGAGAAGCGCGATCAGGGTGAGAACGGCGCCGTCGGCGGACAGGGCGAGGGAACGCCGAGCGGTGGCGAGAACGAGGACGACAAGGCCGAGGACCCCAATGGACGTGGCGCGGCCAGCGGGGCCGGAACCGACACGACCACCGGCGGTGAAGTCCGTAAGGACAACGGCGGCAACAACGTGAGCAGCGGCGGCGAGAGCAACGTCACCAACAATGAAGGCCTCGCGGACGACGAAACCGCCGACGACAATCAGGAAGAAGACAATCAGGAACAATCCCGCTGAACCTGAAGACCGCCAGGGGACTCGCCGATGGCAAGTCCCCTTTCACATACCTGCACCTTCCGCGCCTGGCCAGTCGAGCGTCAAAGCACTTCGACCTGCTGGGCGCGCATCAGCAGGTCGTCCTGCCGGAAACGCGTTTTCAGGGTTTTGCGATAATCTCGCCACCAGTCGCGGTCGAGCTCGCCGGTCATCACCTCGTATACCACCACGTCGTCACGCACCACCTGACCCTGCTCTTCGTCCTGCCAGAGGCCCAGGGCCGGCGCGCGTGAATACGCGGTCAGGCCTCCGAAGCGTGCGGTGAGCTCTTCGCGCAGGGTCCGGTAGTGCGCGCCCGGGAAAGGTCGATTTTCGTTGTCATACAGCGGCAGCAACAGCTGAACGAGGTACATGTGCGCAGGGTAGCGAAATACGCCCCGCGGGCGTGGGTGATAAAGAATCGCTCGCCGTCAGCTGAAAGCGCCTTAAGGCTGCGCACGCAGATTGCACGAATCATCGCCGCACACTGAGGGCGCCGAACAAAGGGACACCGGCAAAAGCTGACAGGAGGCTTGAACATGACGAAAATGACGAAAACTACGCTGACTGCTTTACTGCTGCTCCTCGCTCCGCTGCCCGCGCTCGCCCAGACGGACACGGGCACCACCGGAACGACCGGCACCACGGACACGACCGACACGGCCAATACTGGCACCACCAACACCGCAACCCAAAACGAAGACCGGGGCATGGACTGGGGCTGGCTGGGACTGCTGGGGCTGGCGGGGCTGGCCGGACTGCGCAAGCCCACGCCAACCGTCGTCGTGCCCGACAATACCGGCGCCCGTCGCTGAGGCGTTTCCTAGACGGCCCACCGGCTCTGCCCCGGTGGGTGTTCTCGTCTTCTGGCAACGGAGAGTCGTGGCTGCCTGATAGACTGAAGCATGATCATTCAGCCTAACGAGATCAGCGCGCACTCCTGTTCCACTGGTACCGAGGTCTTTACGGTGCTGCCAGGCGTGAGCGTTCGCCGCAACGACGAAATTCATCACGCGGGAAGGCGCTACTCGGTGCAGCGCGTGCAACGTGTCATGACCAACGGTTCGACGGTCGTCTGCGCGAATTACGCAGGCAAACTCTGAATCAACGCTCCGCAGTCAGTTCAGGGCGCTGATCGGTTGACTTGATTGGCCTGGGAGAGCCCGGGTTTGAACGATTAGGGAGGCCGGCCGCGGAAATCATTTCCGCGGCCGGCCTCCCTGGACTGGTTTACTTCACCTGATTTACTTCACGAACAGCATCTGGCGGTAGCTGGGCAGCGGCCAGTGCTGCTCACTGACGATGCGCTCCAGCTTGTCGGCGGCCTGGCGCACGGCCTGCATGGCGGGCAGCACGTGGTCGCGCATGTGGTGCGCCTTTTGGTGCACTTCCTCGCCGCCGAGCGCGGCGTTGTGCTCGCGCAGGATCTGCAGGGCGTCGTACAGGTCGTCGACCACCCGTGTCACTTCATCGGTCGTCCCTTCGACGGCCCGGCTCTTGACGCCCACGGCCGACAGGTCCTTGAGGTAACTGAGGGCGGCGGGCAGAATCTGAGTCTGCGCGATGTACTCGGTGGTCTCGCCCTCGATGTTCACCGTCTTGAAGTAGATGTCATACATGATTTCCTGGCGGGCCTCGACTTCACGCTGGGAAAGCACGTTGAACTTCTCGAAGAGTGCCACGTTCTTGTCGCTGCCCAACTGCTCGATGGCGTCGAGGGCCGTGCGCAGATTCAGCAGGCCACGCCGCTCGGCTTCCTGGTGCCAGGCTTCGCTGTAGCCGTCACCGTCGAACACGATGCGCTTGTGCTGGACATAGGTTTCCCGGATCAGCTCCGCGAGGGCCGCGTCGAATTCCTGGCTGGCAGCGAGCTTCGCCTGCAGTTGCTCGGTCAGCGTCGACACTGCGTCGGCCACGATGGTGTTGAGGACCGTGATGGGCATGCTGATCGACTGCGAGGAACCGGCGGCGCGGAATTCGAACTTGTTGCCGGTGAAAGCGAATGGGCTGGTGCGGTTGCGATCGCCCGCGTGACGGGGCAGCGGCGGCAGCACCGAGACGCCCAGCCCCAACACGCCCGCTTCGGCGCCGCGTCCACCCTGGCCGCTCTCCAGGCGGTTGAAGATGTCGGTCAGTTCTTCGCCCAGGAAGATGCTGATAATGGCGGGCGGCGCTTCGTTGGCGCCCAGGCGGTGGTCGTTGCTGGCGCTCGCTACGCTGACGCGCAGCAGGTCCTGATGCAGATCGACGGCCTTGATCACCGCGGCGCAGAAGAACAAAAACTGCACGTTCTCGTGCGGGGTATCGCCGGGCTCGAGCAGGTTGAGGCCGATGTCGGTGCCCATGCTCCAGTTGCAGTGCTTGCCGCTGCCGTTGACGCCCGCGAAGGGTTTTTCGTGCAGCAGGCACACCAGGCCGTACTTGCGTGCGGTGTTGCGCAGAATCTGCATGACGAGCTGCTGGTGGTCAGCGGCGACATTGCTGTGCTCGAAAATCGGAGCGATCTCGAACTGACCGGGGGCCACTTCGTTGTGGCGGGTCTTGACCGGAATGCCCAGAGCGTACATCTGCATCTCGGCGTCGGTCATAAAGGACAGCACACGGTCAGGAATCGCGCCGAAGTAATGGTCCTCGAGTTCCTGGCCCTTGGGCGGCTGGGCGCCGAACAGGGTACGGCCGCTCATCACGAGATCAGGGCGGCGGTAGTAGTACTCCTCGGCAATCAGGAAATACTCCTGCTCGGCCCCCAGCGTGCTGACCACCCGGCGCGACTCGGTGTGACCGAACAGGTCGAGCGCCTTCAGGACCGACTTGTTGAGCGCCTCGACCGAGCGCAGCAAGGGGGTCTTGAGGTCGAGCGCCTCACCGGTCCAGCTGGCAAAGGCCGTGGGGATGCACAAGGTGGCACCGTTGGCGTGACGCATGATGAACGCCGGGCTGGAAGGGTCCCAGGCGGTGTAGCCGCGCGCTTCGAAGGTGGCGCGCAGCCCCCCCGAGGGAAAGCTGCTGGCGTCAGGCTCGGCCTGGATCAGCTCTTTACCGCCGAATTGCGCGATCGCCGAACCCTCGCTGGTGGGTGACAGGAAGCTGTCGTGTTTCTCGGCCGTATAACCGGTCAGCGGCTGAAACCAGTGGGTGTAGTGCGTGGCGCCCTTTTCCATGGCCCAGGTCTTCATGGCGAGCGCAACGGTGTCCGCAATGGCCGGATCGAGCGTCGCTCCGCCTTCGATGGTGGACTGCAGCGACCGGAAGACGGGTTTGCTCAGGCGGTGGCGCAATTCGTCGAGCGTCAGGACATCCGACGCAAACAGCTCACCGACGACTGCAGCGGGAGTGGCTGGCGTGACACTGTCCAGGCGCCAGTTGCGCGCGGCCGAAACGACATCAAAGTCATGGTTCATCGTGGCTCCGTTGTGAGGTGCCGAGTGACATGCCGTCCACTTTCTTCGCGACAAAATGCAAAAAATGCCGGGTCGTTCGTAGGATTCGCCATGATTTTCGGTCATCCTCCTCGCATCTCAGGATACAACGTTACACCCGTCACTCTGCAAGCGCCGGAAGAGGATGGTGTCTGAGCGGTATAGACGGCATACGGTTGCAGTGATCAAAAAAGAACTCCTGGCCTGGGCCAGGAGTTCTTTGACAGGTTGCAAGCAGGCTTAGCGGCGGTTGTTCTTGTCGCCCTTCTGGTTGCCGGTCGTCTGGTTGCCCATCCGGCCGGTCATGTTGGAGGGCGTGGCCGGCGCGCCCTGAGACTGTTGCGCCTGGTCCTGAGGACCCTTCGGCTGAGCTCCGGTCATGCCCGACTGGCGGCTGGCGGGATCCACTGGAGGCACGCCCGCCTGCTGAGGGCTCTGTCCCGCCGGTGCGCTTCCCTGCCCACCCTGCTGGGCCTGATCCTGCGCGTTGTTCTTGAGGTCCTGGGCCTTGTCCTGAACGTTGCTGACGGCTTTCTGCGCGGCCTGCTGGGTTTCGGACAGGGCGTTCTTCACTGCCGGGCCGGGGTTTTCTCCACGCTGCACACTTTGCAGGCCCTCACGCGCGGCCTCACCGGCGTTCTGCAGGTTCTCAGCGGCGTTCGGGCTGAGCTTGCGCAGGTAGCCCATCGCGCGCTCAAGCAGGGCCGGATTGCGGTAGAGGTAGTATCCGGCGCCGCCCAACAGCAGCAGCTTCCAGGGAAAGCCGCCACCTTCCTTCATGCGCACGTCCACTTTGAGGTTCGACAGCTGCTTGCCGAGGTCTTCGAGCACTTCTTCGTGACGCTGGGCGCTTTGCTTGAGCAGCTGCTCGTAGTTCTTCTGCTGCATCTCGAAGCTCTTCTGCTGACGCTCGAGCTGCTTGTCGAGCTGGCGGTCGAGCTGCTTTTCGAGTTCCTGGACTTCCTGCTTCACGAAGGAGCGCACCTCGGCCGTGCGGGGTACTTCGCGGGCGGCGCGGCGGGCCTCCTGAGCAGCTTCACGGGCGGCATTTTTGATTTTGTCACTCATATGGTCCTCGCTTTGGGTGTTGAGCAGCTTCGGCATGGCAGGCAGAGGAAATTCCATGGCCCTCGGGCGCGCCGAAGTCGTCTCGACGCTCGACGACACCGCTTCGGGCAGTTTGGCCACCGTCTTGACGGCGCCCTGGGTGACATTTTTGGCCACCTCGCCCAGGGCGCTGCCCGATTCCGCGGCGCGGCTGATCACGGCCGAACCGGCTCCACTGAGCGAGCGGCCCAGGTTGGACACGTGCTGCGCCAGCGCGTGCTGCGGGGTCGCTTCGTGCTCCTGGCGGCGGCCCAGCGCGTAAGCCAGCCCGGCCAGCACCGAGGCACCCAGCGGGTAAAGAATCTTGCTGCGGTTGTTCTCCGGCTGCGTCCGTACTTCCTTGATCACCGTGGTCTGCTCGTCAGCGGCGTACAAGGGGCGAACCTGATCGTTGGTGCGTTCGGTCATATATACCTCCGGGTGGGTGTCCGTACGTTGAGCGGCTGGGGATGTGGTCGTTCGGGGCGCCGAAGCTGCGGTATCCTCCGCTGTCCGCACGCGCAGGTCACCGTTCTCACGCACGTCAAGCACCTCGCGCCCAACCTGCTCGGTAAAGGTCTGCTGCTCGGTGACCGAACGCTTGCTCAGCTCGATCTCCTCGGCCACAAAGGCCTGCTTGCGCACCTGCAGCCGCTCGGCTTCGAGGTCCAGCTGAATGCGCTGCGAGCCGAGTTCGGCGGGCGCGCCCGTGACTGGCTGGTTTACGGTGTGCCGCGTGATTTCCACTTCTTCGTGGCGCACGGGCACTTCCAGCGTCTCGGTGCGGGTCTCGACGTGCTTGCCGATCTCGACCGAGCCTGCCCGCTGACGCTCCTTGTGCACGATCAGACGCTCCTGCAGAAGTTGCAGTCGCTGCGGTACGTTCGAGTCACCCCCAACAGTCGCCGCATAACCCGCCGCACCGGTGCGGTGGGTGTCGCTGCCGAGACTGCCTTCGTCTTGCGACGTGACCGCCGGGCGTGGAACCTGGGGCGCCGCGTCCTCGACCCAGAGCGGTTCGTCGTCCTGAAATTCGGGCATGTCACGAAGCTGCTCTTTGGTCAGGCTGTCGAAATGAATTCCGCCTTCCTCGATGCGCGCGAGGTTCACCGGAACCACAACCAGCTTGTTCGTGAACCAGCTGCCCACTTTCAGGACCAGAAAGCGGATCTGGCCGCTGCCTGGCTCGACCATGGCGTCGTCTACCTTGCCGAGCGTCTCGCCCTGCCCGCCGTAGGCTTCAGCACCCAGCGGATTGTAGACCGTGTCCTGCAGGATGTCGTTGTGCTCACGAATCAGGGTTGAAAGCCGTTCGAGCTGTGGCACGCACCCTCCTTTCTTTGGCGCTCCTCGGAGGAGGCCCGCCTCGTTGCGGCATTGCGTCTCCGGCCAAGCGGCTGGAATGTAGTTATTGTTTCGCCCTGGTTCTACGAAGTTCCTGTGAGGCAGGCAAAAAATCTTCAGAATCTCCCTTTCGGTTGAGGCTTGCTGAAGACGCTCTCAAGAGCGCCGTCTCACGTCACGGTGCGCGAGGCGGCGGTGGGTCCAGACGCCAGGACAGCAGCCAGGCCAGCGAAACCAGCAGCAGGCCCAGCAGAAACGCCCGGCGCAGTCCCTCGGCCAGATCGGCGCCCAGCGTCGTGAGCCCTGGGCCGATCAGCAAGCCCATCAGCGCCACGCCCAGTGCGCCGCCCATGGTCCGGGAGAACAAAATGGCCGAGGTGACCGCGCCCAGTTCGGCGCGCGGACTGGCCTGCTGCACCGCGATCAGCAGGCTGAACATGCTGAGCCCCATCCCGCTGCCTGCCAGAAAGCCGGCGGCGGCCATGGTCCACAAGGGCGCGGACACCAGCAGCGCGAACGCTGCGAATGCCACCACCAACAGCATGAAACCCAGCTTGACCAGGCGCTGCACGCCGAAGCGGACCATCACGCGCGAAGCGATGATGCTGGTGATGGTCCAGCCCACCAGCATCGGCGTGAGCAGCACGCCCGCCTCGGTCGCGCCCCGGCCCGTCACGCCCTGAGCGTACAGCGGCAGGTAAGCGATGGTGCCGAAGTACGCCGCGCCCGCCAGCAGGTTTCCCAGCAGCCCAACACGTGGCAGCCGCTGACGCAGGCTGGCCACCGGCAGCAGCGGCGCCGGATGGCGTGCCTCGGCCCACGCCGCGAGTGCCAGGCAGATTCCGCCCAAGGCGCACCACGTCCAGGCCTCAAGCTGCAGGCCCCAGATCAGGGCGCCGCTGCCCAGCGTGAACAGCGAGGCGCCGAGCAGGTCAAGCCGCACCGGGCGCACCTCGACCTGCTCGCGCAAAAAGCGCCATACCAGCAGGGCAGCCGGCAGGCCAAACGGAAGATTGAGGTAAAACACCAGCCGCCAGGACGCGTGATCAGCAATCAGACCGCCCACCAGCGGGCCCAGCAGACCCGAAAGTCCCCACACCCCGCTGATGAATCCCTGCACCTTGCCACGCGTCTCCAGGGTGTACAACTCACCGACCACGGTCAGGGTCAGTGGCAGCACCGCGCCCGCCCCGAGTCCCTGCAAAGCGCGCGCCGCGACCAGAAAAGGCATCGATTGGGCCGCGCCTGCCAGACCCGACCCCAGCAAAAAGAGCGCCACCCCCGTCAGGTAGAGGCGTCGGCGTCCCAGGAAGTCGCTGGCACGTCCCCATAGCGGGCTGCTGATGGTGCTGGTGAGCAGGTAAAGCGCAAACGGCAACGCATAGAGCCGCTCGCCGCCCAGATCCCGGATGACGCTGGGCATGGCCGTCGCCACCACGGTACTTTCGAGCGCCGCCAGAAAGACCCCCAGAATCAGGCCGACGGTCGCCAAACGTTTGTGCGCGTCAGGAAGCGCGGATGCAGTGGCCATGACGGCACATCATACGCCTGGCTTCCGGCGAGCGCAGAATCCGCCGGACACAGATCTTGACCGTTCCTTGAGCAGGCCTCTACCAGCTCACCCGAAGGAGACCTCGTCGGTGGACGCCCACGCGAAAAGTGGAGTTAGCGATGCACGTAGCCGTTCTTGCCACTCCTCTACAGGAAGAACCGCTTCCGTCGTGGGCAAGTCGCGAAGCACCTGTTTTGCGGCCGTCTCGAAGATCAATGTCAGGTCCGTTTCCACCGATCTCAAGCGGGCCGCACGGGCCTCAAGGGTCGCTTCCGGCGTCATGCCCGCCCACGCCCGGGCGGGAGCAGCGAGGTGCGCGGCCAGCACACGGGTGTGCAGATGATCGAACGCTTCTTGCACGATCCGCACCCGTTCGCGTGGAGGTGAGCGGTGCAAGCGTGTCGCCACCAGGCCGATCCAGTCGCGCGCCACCGCTTCAAGTGCGATGGACGCCGCCGCCCCAATCGAGTCTTCTGCCGCCTGCGCGGCTTCACAGGGAGCAGCAGCACTGGCGGAGTTGCCCAACGAGAACACGTCGTGGCGCGGGCCCGTCCACAGTTCCAGAGTCGAAAAGTGCAGCTCGAGCGGCTCCACGCGTTCGTAGGGATGGGCCTGGCCGGGCGCAATGAAAGCCACGGTGATGTGGGGCGTGAAACCGTGCCGATATTCGGCTTCCAGGCCCGCATCCTGCGCCAGATCACACAGCAGCGACTCGCGGAGGGCGGACAGCTCGGGGGCGTCCACGCTGACATAAGCGACGTCGTTGCCTTGTGAAACGCTGAAGCGTCCGACCCCCGTGACACGCGCCCGCAGTGCGGACGTCCGGGCGGCGAAGGTACGCAGTGTTTCACGCACGGCTTCCAGGCGTCCTTCTCCCAATTCGTGCGCGGAACCCAGCGACACGAGCGTCAGGTGCAACTGCTCACCGGAGACACCCCCTGGCACTTCGAGTGCACGGGCGATTTCAGGTGGCACGCCCAGCACGATGATCACGCCATGAGCCGCTCGGTCGGCGGGAATACCCTGCCACGCACCGGGCATTGGCTTTTCGCGCAGCACGTTCACGACCGCCCCAGGGTCGCTGATACACGGCCGGGCTCACTGCACCCAGGTCGTGCGCCTGGATACCTACAGAAACTCAGCCGCATGTCTCAGGATAGTTCTGCTGCCTGAAGTGCTGTCCCAAAAAGGCTAAAGACAGATCAGAGCGCCCGGCAGGCGAGGTTAAGGCTTTGGCCAGCAAGCCTTAAAATTGGGCGCTTCGGCTCAAACGCTTTTCAGCTGCTGTTTTCAGACTGTGGCGGGAGAACGCCATGTTGAACAAAACCGAGCGCGACGGCCTCGTCATTCACACCTCCGACGACCCTCGTCACCTCACCCGGGCGGTGGTCGAAGGCCCGCAAGGCTGCTTTTTGGTCGAAACCGTCGAGGAAACCTATACCGAAACCGAGGGCGCTGCCTACAATCCCGAGGACTTCTTGAACACCGTCCTTGACTTTTACCGTCAGGGACGCACGCGGTCAGTTCAGAGCCCTCAGGAGGCCTTCTCGGGCTGAAAGTCCGTCAGACGGCCGCGACCTGTTGCTCCAGGTGCGCGCTCAGGACGGCCAGCGACAGCGGACGCGAGAAGAGAAAGCCCTGAACGAATTCGCACTGGCTGGCGCGCAGTACCTCAAGTTGTGCCGAGGTCTCGACGCCTTCGGCGACCACCGTCATGCCCAGGTTGTGCGCCATCATGATGATGGTGCGAACAAGCTCGGCGCTTTCGGGGCGCTCCATCATCTGGATGATGAAAGCCCGGTCGATTTTCAGGGTGTTCGCGGCGAACTGCTGCAGGTAGCTTAAGCTGGAGTACCCGCTGCCGAAGTCGTCAATGTGAATCTGGACCCCGAGGTCCTTGAGGCCCTGAATATTGCTGTTCACCAGATCGGAGCGCTGCATCAGCAGCGACTCGGTGATTTCGATCATCAATCGTGGGGCCGGGAAGTCACTGGCGTGCAGGACCAGTTCAATGGTTTCCAGGAAATCGGTGCGTGCGAACTGCTGCGTGCTCATGTTGACGCTGAGGGTAAAATCGCTGGCCTGACCAAAGCGGGCCTGCAGATCCTGCATGGCCCTACAGGCCTCGAACAAAACCCAGCGGTCGAGCTCGATGATCAGCCCGGTTTCCTCGGCCAGCGGAATGAATTCCGCTGGGCTGATCATGCTGCCGTCAGGTTGCGGCCAGCGCGCGAGGGCCTCCAGGCCGTGGATGGTGCCACTCCGGGCGTCCACGATCGGCTGGTAATAGACGTCGAGTTCGTCGTGCAAGAGGGCCCGGCGCAGATCGTTTTCCATGCGCATCTGCTTGACGGTGCTTTCGCGCATGCTGAGGTCGAACTGCACAAATCGACCACGGCCTTCACTCTTGGCGCGGTACATGGCAATGTCGGCGTCGCGCATCACGTCGTCCACGTTGGTGTAGCCTTCACCGCTCACGATGCCGACGCTGGCACCGATGTACAGGGCGTGGGGGCCTACGTAGAACGGTGTTCCGAAAGCGCGCAACAGGCGCTCGGTGATGTGCAGCACCGCGTCGAGGTTGTCGAGATCCTCGAGCAGGACGGTGAACTCGTCGCCGCCCAACCGGGCCACCAGATCCGAGGGGCGGACCAGTGCCTGCAACCGCTTGGACACACCGATCAGCAGCTCGTCTCCGACCGAGTGCCCCAGGGTGTCGTTGATGACCTTGAAGCGGTCACAATCCAAAAACAGCACCGCGAACTTGCGTGGATCATCCGGTATGGCCTGCTGGACCGCCTGTTCCAGCCTTTTGGTGAAGAGCGCCCGGTTGGCGAGGCCGGTCAGCGAGTCGTGCAGTGAGTCGTGTTCCAGCTGCACGTTCAGCGCATGCAGCGCCTGCGTGCGCTCGCTGACCCGCTGTTCGAGGTCCGCGTGCTCCTCCGAGAGCCGCAGTTCCTGACGCTTGCGCTCGGTGATGTCACGGCGGATCGACAGCCAGAACTCGATCTGGTCGTGCTCACCTCGCACCGGACTCAAGTTGACCTCGACCCAGTGTTCGCTGCCGTCCTTGCGGTACGTCAGAATTTCGGTACGGACCGCTTCGCCTCGGGCGAGGGCCTGATCGAGCCGTTCCAGAACCTCGCTGCCCGTCTGCTCGCCATACAGCAGCTCGGGTGAGCGGCCCAGAACCTCTTCGGCCTCGTAGCCGGTCAGCTTCGTGAAGGCCTCGTTGACATAGTGAATTTCAGGGACGTGAGGGCAGTCGGGGTTGGCCTTCATGACCATCACCGCGTCACTCGCCTTGGCCACGATGGTTTCCAGCAGGTGCAGCTTTCCGGAAGCTTCTCGGCGCGCACGCTCCCGAATACGGTAGCCCAGCTGCTCGACGGCGAGCCGTGCCAGATCCTGCAAGGCCGCGAGCAGCGCCGGGCTCACCTCCTGGCGGGGTGTGGTGTCGAGCACGCAGAGACTTCCCAATGCGCACCCATCGGGCGTAATCAGGGGTACCCCGGCATAGAAGCGGACACCGTGCTGTGTGACAAAGGTGTTGTGCACGAAGTCCGGAGCGCGCGTGGCGTCCAGCACCACCAGTGGCTCACCCGACAGGATGGTATGAGCACAGAAGGCGTCCTCCCGTGGTCCTTCACGGAAATCCAGCCCTTGGCAGGACTTGAACCATTGACGGTCCTGATCAACGAGGGAAAGCAGCGCTATGGGTGTTGCAAAGAGCTGCTGAGCGACGCGCGTGAACTGATCGAAAACCGCCGTGTCGGAGGGATCTGACAGGTCATACCACGCGAGCGCCTGCAGGCGCTGAGCTTCAGTGGTGGGCAGGAGTGGGCGCATGAGTCCTTTGGGGTGAGGGTTAAGCTGAAATGGAAGTCCTGTATTCACTTTACGAAGGGTTTCCTCACGAATTTCTTACAGACACACCGTCTTCGTTGTTCAGCTCACCTGAACACCGGTATGGGCAGTGGGCGCAGTTGTTTACAACACACCCGACTTCACGGTCTGCTTTTTGATATCAAGCCCGTATGGTCGACTTGACGAACAAGGTCATTCTCATCACCGGCGCTTCGCGAGGCATCGGCTCGGAAATCGCGCGCGCCCTTGGTTCAGCCGGCGCGAGCGTGATTCTGCATCACGGGCGTGGTGCTGCCGAAGCGGAAGCGCTCGCTCGGGAAATCGGTGCGGAGCGTGCCCACACGGTCGGAGCTGACCTCTCGCGTCCTGGTGCCGCTCAGACGCTCTTTCACGATGCGCTGGCCTGGCAGGGACGCGTCGACGTGCTGGTCAACAATGCCGGCATCGCGCCGACCGCCACCATCGACGATCCTTTCGAACACTGGTCGGCCACCTGGGCGCAGACTTTGCAGGTGAACCTCGTCGCGCTGGCCGATCTCTGCCGTGAAGCCACGCTGCACTACCGCACGCGCGGCGGCGGCACCATCATCAACATTGCCAGCCGCGCCGCGTTTCGGGGTGACAATCCCGACGCGATGCACTACGCCGCCTCCAAAGGCGCCGTGGTGGCCCTCACCCGCTCGATCGCGCGGGGGTATGCCCGGGAGGGAGTGCTGGCCTACGCCGTCGCGCCCGGCTGGGTGCGCACCGAGATGGCCGAAGCCTACCTGCGCGAACATGCCGCCGACATCGCCCGCGACATTCCGCTCGGCGACGTGGCACCGCCGCAGGAAGTGGGCAACGTCGTGGCCTTTCTGGCCTCGGGGCTGGCGCGGCACATGACGGGCGCGACGCTCGACATCAACGGCGCTTCGTACGTCCGCTGAGGTGTGCCAGCGCCAGTGCCCAATGTGAACGTGCCCAACGTGAACGTCCGGGTCGGCGCTTCATCATCCGGTGAAGCCGCCCGGCTGCCTACACTGCGCTCAGGAGGCACGACGTGAGCGATTCCCACGAGCATGACCCCGCAGCAGACGAACAGCAACCAAGCGGCACGGGAGGCTTCACCGGCAAGCATGCCCGCGACTGGACACCCCAACGTTCCGAGCAGGCCAGCAGGGAAATGGCCGAACTGGAGTTCACGCCCGGCGAAGACGCCGTGACCGAGCACGCCGACAAAACGCATCCGCCGGAAGGCAAACCGTCTAAACCCGCCTGATTCTGTTCGTGCTGCGGCGCCCGGACAGCAGGTTTCAGGGAGCCAGGAAGCGAACCAGGGCCCGTGCGTCGTGTGGCGCGTGCGCGTGAATGTCGTTGTCGAAATACACGTACACGTCGCGCGGCCTCAGGCTCGCCGTGCAAGCCGCGATCCGCCTGGCGTCGGTCGGCTCGCTGCCTTCCTGCCAGCAGCGCACGCGGGCCGCCCAATACCGAAGTTCTTCTTCGGTGTAAGCGCTCGCATACAGCTCACGCGAGCCGTGCAGCCGGACATAGACAAAATCGGCGGTCACGTCCTCGATCAGGGGAAAATGCCCGGCGGCGTCCGCCACCACCAGCGCTACGCCGTGGCGACGCAGCTGCGCCGTGAAGTCGGGCGTCAGAAAACTGTCATGACGCACTTCCAGCGCGTGACGCAGCGGCGCGTCATGCTCGGCCCGGGTCCAGGCCCGCCCGTGGAGGCGCTCGTCGTGCCCGGCTGCCAGGGCCGCCGCCTGGGTGGTATCCCGGGGCAGCTGCGTCAGGAACGACTCCAGCACCTGTGGATCGTAGGGCACGTGCGCAGGAAGCTGCCACAGGAATGGTCCCAGCTTGTGCGCGAGCAGCAGCACCCCGGAAGCGTAAAAGTTCGCCAGGGCGCTCTCCACGCCGCGCAGCCGTTTGAGGTGGGTGATAAAACGCCCGCCTTTCACCGCGAACACGAAATCATCGGGCGTTTCCCGAAACCAGCGCCCATAACTGCCGGGCCGCTGCAGGCTGTAAAAGGACCCGTTGAGTTCCAGGCTGTCAAAGGTCTGTGCGGCGTGCGTGAGTTCCAGGCGCTGGGCCAGCCCTTTCGGGTAGAACGTGCCGCGCCAGTGCGGATAAGTCCATCCCGACGTGCCGATGTACACTTTGCCGCGCTGCATGCTTCTACCGTAGTGGCGAACGCGCACTCGGGCGTAAGGGGCACTTGAGCCGCCCATCACGAAAGTTTCCCCGGTCGTGGTAATGATGAGCGCAGTCTCTTCTCACTTTGAGGAGGGCAATGGACGGAGGGATTTCATGACCATTTCCGAGCTGGCCGGCAAAACGGCCCCACATGCACTGCTGACCAACATTCCGCGGCTGATCAGCCACTACTACGCCCTGCGTCCAAATCTGGACGACCCGGCCCAGCGGGCCACCTTCGGTACCAGCGGCCACCGGGGGAACAGCTTCAACGCTTCCTTTACCGACGCACACATTGCTGCCATCACGCAGGCAGTCGCCGAGTACCGGCGGCGCGACGGCGTTACCGGGCCGCTCTTTCTGGGCATGGACACCCACGCGCTCAGCGAAGCCGCCTGGGGCACCGCACTGGAAGTACTGGCCGCCAACGGGGTGGAGGTGCGCTACCAGAGTGGCCTGGGATACACGCCGACGCCGCTGGTGTCACACGCCATCCTCACGCACAACGCGGGTGGAGGGCAGCTGGCCGACGGCATCGTCATCACACCCAGCCACAATCCACCGCAGGACGGCGGCTTCAAATACAACCCGCCCAGCGGTGGCCCGGCAGACACTGCCACCACCAAGTGGATCGAGGACCGTGCAAACGACCTGCTGGCCGCGCAACTTACCGGTGTCAAACGCGTTCACCTGCAAGAAGCACTCTCGATGCCAAACGTGCAGGAGCATGATTTCGTGCAGCCGTATGTGCTCGATCTGGTGAACGTCGTGAACATGGACGCCATCAAGACGAGCGGCGTGCGCCTCGCGGTGGACCCGATGGGCGGCGCGAGCCTCGCGGTGTGGCAGGCTATCCGGGAAACCTACGGCTTTGACCTCACGATCGTGAACGACCGCGTCGATCCCACCTTCTCGTTCATGTCCGTCGACAAGGACGGCAAGATCCGCATGGACTGCTCCAGCCCCTACGCCATGGCGAACCTGCTGGGGTTGCGCGAATCCTTCGATGTGGCCATCGGAAACGATCCCGACGCGGACCGGCATGGCATCATCACGCCCAGCGGCCTGATGAACCCCAATCACTACCTCGCCGTGAGCATCAATTACCTGTTCCAGCATCGCCCCCAGTGGTCCCGCGAGACGGGCATCGGCAAAACCCTGGTGAGCAGCTCCATCATCGACCGGGTCGCCGCGGGCCTGGGCCGGCGTCTGGTGGAGGTCCCGGTGGGCTTCAAGTACTTCGTGCCCGGTCTGGTGGACGGCTCTTTGGGCTTTGGTGGCGAGGAAAGTGCGGGCGCGTCGTTTCTGCGCCTGGATGGAAGCGCGTGGAGCACGGACAAGGACGGCATCATTCTTGGTCTGCTGGCCGCCGAAATCACGGCAGTCACGGGCCAGACGCCCGACGTGCATTACCGTGAGCTGGCCCGGCAGTACGGCGAAAGTGCCTACAACCGCATGGACGCGCCCGCCAACGCCACACAGAAAAAGACGCTCGCGAACCTCTCTCCCGAGCTGGTAAACGCCCAGGAACTGGCCGGTGAAGTGATCACTGCCAAACTCACGCGCGCACCAGGCAATGGTGAAGCCATCGGCGGTTTGAAAGTCACCACCGAAAATGCCTGGTTCGCCGCACGACCAAGCGGCACCGAGGACGTCTATAAAATCTACGCCGAGAGCTTTCTGGGGCAAGAACACCTAGAACGCGTGATGCGTGAAGCGCGTGAGGTGGTCAATGCTGCGTTCGCGGTGGCCGGTGCCTGAGGCAGGCAGGAGGTAGGCAGACCTTGAGGAGTGAATCACCGGCAGGCGCCCTCAAGGGGTGTTGAGCGAAGCTTGCGGCGACGCTCAACGTGTTTGCGAACAATAACAGTCAAGGAGGCGCGCATGCCCTACAAAAATGTTTCGGATTTGCCCGAAGCTCAGGTGGATCAATATTCAGCACATCAGAAAGAAGCGTTTTTGAAAGCGTTCAACAACGCCCTGGAACAATACGACGGTGATGAGCACCGGGCCTTCGCGGTGGCGCACAGCGCCGCCAAGAAAGCAGGCGAACACCAGGAGACCTCGCGCTGAGCTTTACTCAGGCGCCGCCCAGTCGGTCCTGAGCCACACCAGAAAGTTATAGGCACTGAACGCGAGCCAGAAGTTGCGCTCGCGTTTTTTGTGGGCAAAACCGGCCAGCCAGGGCAAGGCCAGCTGAACGAACACGCTCGACAGTTCCAGGCGTCCGTGCCAGCGAAATGGGACGATCCTGAGCAGGCCGAGGGGTGTGCGGGTGGTCGTGACGGCCAGCGCGATCAACACGCCGAAGCTGCGTGAAGCGGTGCGTGCGGGACCGCTCAGCCCCTCGCTGATCAGCAGCAGCAGTGGAAACGTCAGGTAGTCCACGCGGGCATGCCCACGCCGGTCAAGCAGGCGTGGGCGCTCAAATCGCATGTGAAACCTTTCCACACTCGACCAAGCAGCACCGCACCCGTGTTCGGGAGTGAATTTTTCTGTCAGTGGAACGCACAAGTCGGGCGAAATCCTGCGCTATGCGATTTTCAAGCATGAGACATTTTCCCGTCTACAAGTGGCCCCCGCCTTGCTGAACGCCTCACGCAAAACAGCCGAAATTTCGCGCAACAGTCACGACCACCTCATCCATTAAAAGCAGTGAGAAAAGAGTAAAGACATTTTATCACCAAATGCTGCATTAACCTGTGCTCCCATAGGCGCATGCGGCGCCGCTTTGTTTACTCCTTTACCATTTTTCTCATGCTAAGCGCTTCCGCTCCCGGTCTGGCATCGCCAACGGTCGTGCAGGTCCAACCAGGAGACACCCTGACCCTGCTGTCCAAAAAATACGGTGTGAGCGTGCCACGGCTGATGCAGCTTAATCACCTGAAAAGTTCGACCATTCGGGTCGGCCAGCCGTTGCGCCTGCGCAGGCAGGCTGCCCACGCCAGAACGGTGGCAAAACCAGCGGTGGTCAAAGCTCACACTCCTCTCCGGAAAGCCACTCGGCCCACCCGGCTTGCAAAGCCTGGAAAAATCACCGCCACGGTCACGGCTGCGCGAACCGTGGCGCCTGCTCAGGTCACCGTCAGGCCCGGTGATACCCTGAGCACTCTCGCCCTGCGCCACAAGACCACGGTGGCCCAACTGCAACGCCTGAACAAGCTCAAGTCGAGCACCATCACGGTGGGACAGCGACTCCGCATCAAAGCGCCCGCGCCCCGCAAACCCGACGTCAATCTGGTTCGTGGCAAGGTGCTGGGCGTACCCGTGGTGCTGATCGAGGTGGACATGCGTAATCCCAACGTCTTTATCACACCGGTCCTGCCCCGACACGGCCTGGGCAATGGTGCCAGCCTGAAGGCCCTGACGCTGCAATCGGGTGCGAAAGCCCTGATCAACGGTGGATACTTTCATCCACGGTCATTCATTCCCGCGGGCGATCTGGTGGTTCACGGACGTTACATCTCGACGGGCCGGGTGCCCACTGCAGTGGCCATCACGCCCGACAACCGGGTAGCCATTCACCCGGTGCAGGCCGTACAGTTCGCGTCCTGGCGCGGCTTCGAGACGGTAATTGCCAGCGGCCCGCATGTCCTGAGGCGGGGGGTGGTCGCGCGGCACGTCTCGCAGGGATACCGTGATCCGGCCGTGTTCGGTCGCGCTGCCCGCAGCGCCCTGGGCGTTCGCGGTGATCAGCAGCTGATCTTTATGAGCAGCAAGACGCTGCTGACAACCAGCGAGGTCGCCAAGATCATGCAGCGGGCCGGAGCGCGCGAAGCGATTCTGCTCGACGGAGGCTCCAGCACTGGGATCGCCTGGCAGGGCAACGTGCTCTATGCACCCAGCCGCCAGCTTTCCTACGGCATCGGCATCTATGCCAATTACCGAGGCAAACGGCAGGGCCGCTGACCCTGGACCGGAAAAGAGACGTGTCGTACAGGCGGCACCGACCCATATGTAAGATGAGTCGCCTTTTATGACACAGCCTCAGGGGATACTGAGTCGCTTCCAAGTACGCACTCTGTCAAGGCGCGCATGGGATTTCGTGCGTGCTCGTACGGTCTGGAAGCAAGAGGAGCTCAGCATGGCTGTTGGAAAAGTAAAATGGTTTAACGCGGAAAAAGGCTTTGGTTTTATTGAAACCCCCGGTAGCCCCGATGTGTTCGCGCACTTCAGCGCGATTCAGGGCAGCGGCTTCAAGAAACTGAACGAAGGCGACGAAGTCGAGTTCGAAATTGAAGAAGGCCAGCGTGGCAAAGGTCCGCAAGCCAAGAACATCGTGGTGACGAAAGCCGCCCCGGTGAGCGAGTACAACGACCGCCCGCGCCGCGACAGCCGCTGGTAATCTCACTTACTCCAGAGAGGACCCGATCGGGTCCTCTCTTTTTTGTATGTGATGAGGGTGACGTCGTGGCGTTCCACATTGCCGGATAGACCTTGACTGCCAGTGGAAACCTGAATGACTGCGGGGCGACTGCGGGAGTGTGTCCTCCTGGTACAGCAGCCAGATGAGATGACCACGACGCGGCTTTACCAGCAGTTTTACCCATTCGTCCGAACGGGCGTCGTCCCAGGGAAGGCTTTGGTTCGGTGCGCTTTACAGCGTCTCCAACCTCATTTTCCGGGCAGGCGGGAATCTGCGCACAGCGGCGACGGACGAATCCTGCTAGGGTGGCGTGTGCCGAAAGATGATCTGGTGATACACGGACGCATTCCTGAAAAAGCCATCCGCTCGGCCCTGGAAGCGCTCCGGCTTGACAACGAGCTGAGCGAAGTCGGGTGGAAAGCATCGAAGAGCAAGCCTCCCCGCCCCACCAAAGTGCTGTTCGAAGCGGACGACATTCAGGATTTGCGCAAAGCCAAAACCCGCCTAGAAAAGCTCCTGACCGATGCCGGTTTCGACCTGTATCCCTGAGCCGGGCCACACCACCAGGGGCCTGCCGCAGCTGCGGCAGGCCCCTTGGCCATACTGGGAACCCACCACACTTGCACGGGCCCGTGGCGCGCCGCAGTCGGCCGGGACGAAAGGCGCGGCGTTACAAGAGCGCGATGTAGGACCGGCTCGGCTCGCCCCAGCCGAAGTAAGCGGCAATGACTGCGAACAGCAGGTGCAGCCCCATCACATCCTGTGTGAGTGGCAGCAGGGCAGGCAACTGAGTCGCGCCCGGCACAAACCCCAGCACGGCCAGGGCCGCACCCGTGATGGCTGCCAGACGCGCATAAAAAATCGAGGTGCGGTACTGTCCCGAACCGGCCAGCCCCACCACGCCCAGCAGCAGATACAGCAGATTGAGCCAGGGACCAACTGGCAGTATGCCCAGCAACAGTCTTCCGGCCGAGGTGTCACCTGAAGACAGTACCAGGGAAAGGTACCCCAGTATTGCGAATGCCAGCCAGCTTCCACCCATACATAAGGCAAATTGACGAATCATGGTCCTCCGGGCCAACAGGGGGGATCTCACAGCGCAACTCAGCGTTTTCTCATTATTCTTGAAATACACGCCAAAAGCTCTTCACAATTTAATGAGACATTCTTCACGTTCTGCCGTGGCTGTGACCCGTTGAGACACCGCCGGCGATCAGGTGGGCTGCCCGCAAAGGCTCGGGAATAAGGCCGGTCACGGTGAAGCGTTGCAGCGCCATGTCAGCCTCGTCAAGCGAGAGCCCTACGCGTTGCACCCAGACGCCCCTCACCGGCTGCATGGCGCCGAGACGCTGGATCAGGCGCCATTTGCGGGCACCCCCCGGAACGCGTTCAAGCAGTGCCCGGCGGACCGCGCCGTAGTCCGGCTGACGGCGGGCCACGATCAACACGGGCAGGCCGGTCTGCCGATGCAACCAGAACGCATCCACCACGTTGAAGCCCGCGAGCGCCACACCCTGCAAAAAGACCAGCTGCACGTGTTTGTGGAAGGTGCTGCCCATCAGCAGCTCGGAAAGCACCCGGGCACTGTTGGCCCCGTCACGCCGCACGACACCGCTGAGCACTCCGTGCAAGGTCGTACCAGCGTATACCGTTCCGATCACCCGCACGTTGCCCCGGTGCGTCCGGGAAAACGGCGCGTCGTCAAAACCGATGGCGTGACCCAGCTTCATGAAGTCCCTGTTCCCCGAGCGCCACTCGTGTTCTTGCTCCACCGGCTACCTTCAGCCTCTGCCCAGACCGGACCCATCAGCAGGCAGAGGGCCCCGGGTCACTGCTCCCAGGGCCCTACCAGCGACGCTCAGACCAGCCTTGCAGCAAGCGGTTTCTCTTGGTCGGTCAGCAGACCACGACTGCTCAGCGGGCCGTGGTTGCCGAGCGGTCAGATCCCCAGCCGAAGTAGGCAGCAACAGCAGCCGTCACCGCGTGCAGCCAGACGTCGTTGCCGTGCAGCGGCACCAGACCGAACATGGTGTTGAGGCCAGGAATCAGTCCCATCACGGCCAGCAGGGCGTACAGCACGGTCAGACCACGCGCGAAACCCACTGCGCTGCCCAGCGTGCGGTAAGACGCGATTCCCCAGGCGCCAATGGCCAGGTGAACAACGTTGTGAATGATATTCACGGGGAAAATTCCCAACAGGCGGCCGTGCAGCGTATCGACCGCCAGATCTGGACCAGCGGGCGGACTCAGCAGCCCAGGAATAAAGCCCATCAGGCCGACCAACAGGTACACCACACCAACAACCAACGCAAATGTCTTGACCATCTTTGCCTCCTTGGGCCCTGAGAACCAAAGCATCTGCCGGGTGAACGTCATTAAGCCAGATTGATACCAACACCCGGTCGCGCTCATCGTAAGATGCGCCGCGAACGGCGACCAGCGAGCAAAACCTCATCTATCTCTCATCAAATGTCGGTCATCTTGGCCAATAACACACCTTGAGAACGCGCTCACCTGGACCACGACACCCACCCCGAGGATGAGAGAAAGGAGGAACGGAATGCTCCACCATCAAGCAGGCCTCACACGTTCATGAAGATGAAGCGCCTCTCTCCGGTCGGCGGTCTGCAGGAACTGCGTCCGGACGTCGCCCGGCTGCTGCTGGTCATGGTCAACGTCTACATCATCGGCCAGCGCCAGGGGCCATGGGTGCTGGTCGATGCTGGTCTGCACGGCACTGCCGGTACCATCGCGCGTGTTGCCGAGGAGCGCCAGGGCCGTCCGCCCGAGGCGATCATCCTGACTCA
This sequence comes from Deinococcus peraridilitoris DSM 19664, assembly GCF_000317835.1. Classification (NCBI taxonomy): domain Bacteria; kingdom Thermotogati; phylum Deinococcota; class Deinococci; order Deinococcales; family Deinococcaceae; genus Deinococcus; species Deinococcus peraridilitoris. The sequence goes on from NC_019793.1 coordinate 748,458, forward strand.
CGGGCACTTCGACCATGTGGGCGCCCTGAAAGAACTGATTGAGCGCTGGCAGGTGCCGATCTACGCACACCCGCTGGAACTGCCTTACCTGACCGGTCTCTCGGCTTACCCGCCACCCGACCCGGGGGTCTCGATGGGCGCCATGGCCCTGTCGTCTCCCCTGTATCCGGCAGGTCCGTTCGATTTCCGTCCGCACGTGCACCCCCTGCCCGAAGACGGTCACCTGCCAGGCGCGCCCGGCTGGCGCTGGCTGCCTACCCCCGGTCACTCGCCTGGTCACGTCAGTTTGTGGCGCGAAGCAGACCGCACCCTCATCGTGGGAGACGCGTTCGTCACGACAGCGCAGGAGTCGGTGTTCTCGGCCTTGACCCAGTTTCCCACCGAGGTGCGCCGTCCACCTGCCTACTTCACGCCTGACTGGAACGCTGCGCGTGAATCGGTGGTGCAGCTTGAGGCGTTGCAGCCCGACCTGGCGGCCACAGGACACGGAACACCCATGTGGAACGAACTGCTGCGTCAGGAGCTGCGGGTCCTGGCCCGCAATTTCGACACGCTCGCGCGCCCGCGTAACGGCCGCTACACGCTGGAAGGTGCCACCGCCGACGAGCGGGGCGTGCAGTCCGTGCCTCCCCTGCCCGCCGCCGATCCGAACAGCGGCATGAAAGTTGGAATCGCCCTGGGCGCACTGGCCCTGGGCGCGCTCTTCACGCTGCGGCGGTAAGAAGAAAAACGCTGCGGCGATTCAGAGAAGGCAACCGCTGGGGACTGCCTTCTCTGAATCGTCAGTGGCTCGGTGTTGCCGCGAGCCAGTTTGCGGGTGCGCTTGCCCACCAATCGAGCAAGCGCACCGGTCCGTCCAAAACCCGCGGGACCGAAAGGAAGGCGTTCAGCGAAGGCCCAGCAGCTCGACTTCGAAGATCAGGGTGGCGTTGGCGGGAATGACGCCGCCCGCGCCGCGTGCGCCGTAACCCAGGTGCGGGGGAATGGTCAGGCGGACCTTGTCACCCACGCGCATCTGACTCACGCCCTCGTCCCAGCCCTGAATGACGTGACCCTGACCCAGCGGAAACTCGAAGGGTGTGCCCCGGTCGACGCTGGAATCGAACTTGGTGCCATCGGTCAACCAGCCGGTGTAGTGCACACTGGCCATCTGGCCCTTCTGGGCTTGCGCGCCCTGGCCTTCTTGCAGTTTCTCTACTTGCAGCTCGCCCGTCGAATCGGTCATGCAGGCAGCATACACGCCCGGCTGAAGTCTCTCCAGTCGGCTGCCCGCGTTACTGCCGCACCACCTGTGCCGGTCCGACCAGACGCAGGGTCGTATGCTCACCGTGCGTGAGCAGCGGAAACGAGGGGCCCTGCACCAGCAACTCCAGCGGATGCAAGCTGCCTGCCGAGCGTGGAAGCCCGCTCAACTGGACCGTGTAGGTCACGTCGTGTCCCTTGTACTCGCGGGAAACGATGCTGACGGGTACACCGCCCTCACCCAGGCGGAAATCTTCGGGACGCAGACTCAGCATCACCGGACCACGCAGCGGTTCGGGCAAAGGCACCTCACCGAGTGCCGTCTCGGCGTGCGCGCCGTGTGCGGTGCCGCTGAGCAGGTTGCTGCGGCCCAGAAAGCTGGCGACGAAAGCGCTGCGCGGCGTGCGGTACACATCATCGGGAGCGCCGAGCTGCTCGATGATACCGCCGCGCAGCACCGCCAGCCGGTCACTGAACGCCAGCGCCTCTTCCTGATCGTGGGTGACCAGCACCGCCGTCATGTTCGCTTCGCGCAAGATGGAGTGCATCTCGGCGCGCGTGGCGTGCCGCAGGGCCGCGTCGAGGTTCGAGAACGGCTCGTCGAGCAGCAACAGCCGGGGTTTTGGCGCCAAGGCGCGCGCCAGCGCCACGCGCTGCTGCTGCCCACCGGACAGCTGATGTGGAAAACGTTGCTCAAAGACCGTGAGCCCTACCATGGCGAGCACCTCGCGGGCACGCTCGCGCCGGTCACGGCCCCGCAGACCGAACATCACGTTCTGCAACACGCTGAGATGCGGGAAGAGCGCGTATTCCTGAAACACCATGCCCACGCCACGCTGCTCCGGGGCCACATAAGCACCCTCGCCCGCGACCCGCTCGCCGGCCACGCGCACCTCACCCACGTCCGGCTGCTCGAACCCCGCCACCAGGCGCAGCAGCGTGGTCTTGCCACAGCCTGATGGGCCCAGCAGCGTCAGCAGCTCCCCTTCCTGCACGCTGAGGTTCACGTCGGTCAGCACGCATGGCAGGCCACGCCCGAAACTCTTGCTGACGCCGCGCAGCTCCAGCACCGCCGTCATGACGCGCCTCCGCGGCCTCCACGCGCCTGGCGGAGAATCAGGGCGGAAGCCACGGTGGACACCGCGACCAGCATCAGGGCGTAAGGAGCAGCTTCAGCGAACATCGCTTCGGAAGTGTAGCTCCAAACATCGGTGGCCAGGGTGTTGAAGCCGCTTGGAGAAAGCAGAAAGGTGAGCGGTAGTTCCTTGAGGGCAGAAAGCAACACCAGCGCTGTCGCTGCCAGCAGGCCAGGACGCAGCAGCGGCAGGGTCACCAGCCGGAAGGCCCCGAACCCCGTATGGCCCAGCATGCGCGCAGCGTCCTCCAGACGCTCGGTGGCCTGATACAGCGCGCTGCGCACCGGGCCGATGGCCTCTGCCAGAAAGTGCAGCGCGTAGGCCAGCACCAGCAGCGTCAACGTCTGGTATAGCGGGGGCACAGTGCGGAGAGTGAAGAAAATCAGCGCCAGCGCGTAAGCGAGCGGAGGTGTGGCATAACCGACGTACGCCGCGCGCTCCATCAGCCGCGTCAGGGCCGAAGGAAATCGCACGCCCAGATAAGCCAGCGGCAAGGCGAGCAGCGCCGCGATGACCGCGGCAGGCGCGGCCACCTGCAGGGAGTTGAGCAGCGCAGGCCACAGACCGCGCAGTGCTCCGCTGGCCAGGCCCCGCCCCAGCCAGTACAGCAGCGAAGCCATCGGCACCAGCAGCGCCGCACCGGCCACCAGCGCACAAAAGAGCAGCGCCGGCCAGCGCCACATTCCCAGGTGCACGGGCGCCACGCGGCGCGCGGTTCCGCTGCCGACACGCGCGAAACGCAGGTGACGCAACAACCGCGCCTCGAACATCAAGGTGGCTCCGGTGAGCAACAGCAGCATCAGCGAAAGCCACGCGGCGCCCGTCCGGTCAAAGGAGCCGTTGTACTGCTGGTAAATGGCGTAACTGAAGGTTTCGAAACGCATCAGGCTGACGACACCAAAGTCACCCAGCACATGCAGCACCACCAGCAGCGCGCCTGCCAGTGCTGCCGGACGCAGCTGCGGCAGGGTCACGCGCCAGAAGGTGGCCAGCGGTCCATGACCGAGTGCGCGGGCCGCTTCTTCGAGGCTGGGGTCAAGCCCGCGCAAGGACGTCCAGAAATTCAGGAACAGGTAGGGAAAGGTGAACAGCGTCAGGATGCCCAATGCGCCCCAGTAGCCGCTGGGACGGGGCCACGCGAAGCCGGTGAGCGCGTCGATCAGGCCTCCCGTTCCGCTCGCCGCGATCATGGCGTACGCTCCGACGTAGCCTGGAATCGCCAGTGGCAGCACCCCGATCAGGACCAGCAGGCCGCGCGGGCGCAGATCGCTGCGCGTGGTCAGCCAGGCGAGCGGCAGCGCCAGCAGCGTGGTGGCCAGCAGCACACTTCCGGTCAGCAGCACGGTGTTGCCGAGCAACCAGACATTGCGCTCGCGGAGCACGATGGCACGCAGCTCCGCGGGTTCGACTTCGAACGCGCGCACCACCAGATAAGCCAGCGGTACCAGCACGAAGGCGGCCACACAGGCAGCAACGAAGAGCAGGAAACGTGGAAAACGGGCATGCCGCACAGGTCGCGCGGCTTGCCCTGGCCCGGCGGATGACCGCCGGGCTTTGTTCAGCATTCCTGCCTCATTCCGGCAGCGTCCTCATGAAGGGCATTACAGCAGGCCTGCCTCGCGCAGCAGCTTGAGGGCAGGCTCCAGACGGACTCCCAGCTTCTCCTGGTCGATCCTGGGGCTGCGGTTCATGGCGTCCTGAAATGGCAGGAGGGTGGTGGGCAGAATGGTGTTGCCGCTCACCGGGTACTCGAAGAGCTCACCCGTGAAGAACTGCTGCGCCTTGCTGTCCAGCAGGTAACGTACCAGCTTCAGCGCGTCGGGCATGTTCCTGGTGTTTTTCAGCACGCCGACGCCGGTGACAAGCGAGAGGCTTCCGGGATCGCCCGCCGCGAAGTAGTGCGTCCCGATGGGTGCACCGGACTTCACAAAACGCTGGATGTAGTAGTGGTTGGTCAGGCCGAGGTCGATTTCGCCTCCGCGAATGGCTTCCATCATGGCAACGTTGGACGCCGCGTAGGATTTGGGTTCCAGGGCCTTCATACCGGCAATCCACTCGCGGGTGGCCTGCTCACCCTTGAGGGCGATCATCGCGCCGATGAAGTCCTGAAAGCTGGAGTAGGTGGGTGTCCAGCCGATGCGCCCCTTCAGCTGCGTCATCTTGGGCAGGTCCATGACGCTGGCCGGCAGCTGCTCGGGTTTCAGCTTGCCCGTGTTGTAGGCCAGGGTGCGAAAGCGAATGGTCAGGGGCGCCCAGCCGCGCGCTTCGGGGGTGAAGGTCGCAGGAACCTTGCTGGTGATGTTTTCCGGGAGCGTCAGCAGCAGCTTGCTTTGCACGGCGGTGCCCAGTGCACCGGAAGTGTTCGACCAGAACAGGTCGGCGGGCGTACGCGCCCCTTCTTCCTGCAGGGCCGCGAGCAGCGCGGCGTCGGTACCGTAGCGCACGTTGACCTTGATGCCGGTGTCTATTTCGAATTGTTGGACAATGGGGTCCACCAGGCCCTTGCCGCGCCCCGAGTACACGGTGAGGGTCTTGGTCTGCGCGAGGGCGCTGCCAATCAGCAGCAGGGAGGTGGTTGCAAGCAAAATCTGTTTCATACTGCGCCAATCCTAAGTAAGCTGCTCGGAATTGTCAATTCCCACGCCCGGACCTGGCCCCCGGCAGACGAAGTGCACCTGCCCCCCTACGGGCTACTACCGCGCAGACCGCGTCTGATCGGGCAACCACAACCTTTTTACCCAGACGTTGCCCGACCAGGCACCGCTGAGGTGCTGCACGAAAAAAGAGTTGAACGACGCATAGTACACCGGAGCTGGCAGATCGCTCGATGGATAGCTTCCCTGGCTACCGATGACCTTGACCGGAAAGGACAGCGCGAGCGCCCCTACCACGAAAAAACCCACCACAAAGCCGCTCACCGCGCCCACGCCCAGATGCCAGGTCTGGGTCACCACATGCCGGAATACCTGCGAGGCCAGCCACGACGCGCCCAGACCGACCACGACCGACAACAAGACCGCCAGTCCCGGCCAGGGTGAGAAGCCGGCGAGCAAAACGCCCACCACCGTCAGCACCGCCCACAGCGCGCCCCCCAGGCCCCGCCGCAGGCCCAGTACCGTCACAGCGGCCCACACCGTGACCAAAAGCGCGTCCAACCAGGTGATCATCTGTTCATCATTGTACGCTCATGGCGCGCAGGCCACCAGCCGCCTTTCATGAGCGCAGGCGGGCGGCAGCTTGGTGCCGGGTGGGCCCATCAGCCCAAGTGTCACACTTGCCGGGGTCACCGGTCCTACAAGCGCCTAAGATACGAACATGATTCGTGTGCTGCTGGCCGACGATCACGCCCTGTTCCGCCAAGGACTGCGCAGTTTGCTGGAAAGCGAAGGCTTTCGGGTGATCGGCGAAGCGGTGAGCGGCCGGGAAGCGGTTCGCTACGCCGCCGAAACCCACCCCGACGTCATCCTGATGGACATCCAGATGCCCGAGCTCGATGGCGTAAAAGCCACCCAGAGCATTCTGGAAATCGATCCGAACGCCCGGGTCATCATGATCACCATGTACCGTCAGGACCGCTACGTCTTCGAGGCTGTCAAGGCAGGTGCCCGTGGCTATATCCTCAAGGACGCCGACGCCACCACCCTCATCGACGCCATCAAACGAGTCGCCGCCGGCGAGGCGCTGCTCGACGACGCGCTGGCGCAAAGTGTACTGGACGATTTCCGTGACAAGAAGGAAATTTTGCCCTCCGAGAAGCACAGCGACCTCAACGAACGCGAAACGACCATCCTCAAACTGCTGGCTCAGGGATACAGCAACCAGGACATCGCCCTGCGGCTCGACATCTCCGAAAAGACCGTGCGCAACCGCCTGTCCGAGATTTTCACGAAGCTGCAGCTCAACAACCGCACGCAGGCTGCCCTGTATGCCATCCGCGAAGGCATCGCCAACCTTGAGTGACCGTTCGGCGCACCCGGACGTGAAGTCCACACAAGCTGCTTCCGGAGGGCGCCAGCATGGCTAGGAAGCGGCCGGCGGGCAGCACGGCAGCCCTCAGCGCCGAAGTCACCTTCCGGGCTGGCTGCGGGCACTCGTGGCGTCTGGCCAGCAGCGCGCCCGACCTTGCGTACACGGCGCTGGAGTTCCCGGCGTGTGTCACCTGTCCGCACCGGGTCGACTCTGATGGTGGTGGCTCCTTCTGTACCTTGCGCCCCGAGCACGGCCAGCACCCTTTCGCTGTGCTGGCGGGTCTGGACCTGCCCGACTGAGCGCCCGCACTCCGGAGCAGACAAACGCTCCGGCAAGGGATTTCCCTCTTCCACTCGCCCAGAAGGACTGGCAAAAATCCGCCAGTTCTTCTGACAACCGCTTTAGAGTGCTGCATGGCCGGACACGCACGCCCGCACCAGCACCCTGATCTTCAATTTCTGCTCGCCTCTCACCCGGGCACCGTCAGCGTCCGGGTGCTGTCGCTGCAGGGTGAGGTGCTCTTCGACCACCAGTCCGAACGCCCTTTCCCGTCGGCCTCACTGATCAAGGTCCCCCTGCTCGTCCGGGCGCTCTGGCACGTGCAGCAGGGTCAGGCGCGGCTCGAAGAACGCCTGACCCTACGCGCCTATGAGCGGGTTCCCGGGTCGGGCGTGCTGTCGCAGCTCGACGCCGGGCTGGCGCTGACCCTGCGCGACGTGCTCACGCTGATGACCGTGGTCAGCGACAACACCGCCACCAACCTGGTCATCGACCGCTTCGGTCTGCACGACGTCAACGTGTTTTTGCGTGAAGCGGGCATGAACAACTCCGAACTGATCGGCCAGCTGCAGCTTCCACCCGGGCGCCAGAACGAACGCCAACGTGCTGGAGAACGCAACCGCACCTCGGCGCATGACATCAGCCGTCTGCTGCTGAGGCTCGTGCGGGGTGAGCTGCTCTCGCCCGCCCTGACAGACCTGGCCCTGGACATCCTGTCGCGTCAGCAGGTGCGCGACATTATCGCCCGCCATGTCCCGCGCGGCGCCGACGGCGAGCTGCTTTACCGGGTGGCAAGCAAGGGCGGTGAGCTGTCCGGAGTGCGGCATGACGCGGGCATCGTCTGGACACCCCGCCCCCTGATTCTGGCCCTGCTGAGTGAAGGCGGGAGCGACCTCCGGGAGCATCCCGACAACCGGGAGGTGGCCCTGCTCGCCCGTCTGGCAGGGCATTTGATTGCAGTGCTGGGGGACATTCCTCCTGAGCCCGCAGGACTAGAGTAAGTGTTGTGGACAGGCTGTCGCGAGGCGCAAAAAAGCGCGTGCTGGCGCATGCTATGCTGCCAACCACACGCGACAGGAATCGTCGCTATCCCTTACGTTGAGGAGAAATATGGAACGAAACGACGCTGTCATGCCGATGGTCTCCATCGTGGTCGCGGCGATCATGTGGGTGCTGTTGCTCTTTATCTTCGCCAAGGATACCCACGTCCCGGCCGTCGAGATCAGCCCGGAACTGAAAGCCAGCGCCGCCAAGGCCTGGCCGACCCTGGGTAAGCAGGTCTACACCCAGACTGAGCCCAGTTGCGCCGGGTGTCACGGTGCCAACGGCGAGAGTGCCGGTGGGGGTCCCGCGCTGGCGGGAGACGAAAAAATCCTGGTCGACCCGAACCTCGTGATCACCAACATCCGCAAGGGACGCGGCATCATGCCTGCCTACCCCAACCTCAGTGACGAGGAAGTGCTGGCCGTCACCAACTACATCCGCAACAGCTGGGGCAACAAGGCCGAGGTGCTCGGTCCCGAAGTGCTCCAGGCCGCCGTCAGCAACATCACCCCGGAAGTGCTGCGTGTCCGCTCGCGCTTCGTGCCCGAGGACATCGGGCTGCCCCAGATTTTCCTGGCCACCTTCGTGATGCTGCTGCTCACCTATGGCATCATCGGCCTTTACTCGGTGTGGGCAGAAGGCGTCGAGCTCAAGCCCGGCATTCACAAGGTCCGCTCGACCCCGATGGCCGTGTTCGCCATGGTCATCGCCCTGGGCAGTACCGTCATCTTCGCGCTGCTCTTCGCCATGCAGATTCTGCGCGGCCTGCAGGGCATTGCCTCTGATCCGCCCGTGCCTCCCACCGTTACCCTGGAAGGCTTCTACTCGGCGATGGCCTTTTTGAGCCTCGCGGCGGTGCTGGGCATCTACAAGAAGTACTTCATGGACGGCGAAGCGCTGATCGAAGACGCCAGCGGCGAGTTTCCCTGGTAATCCCCGATACGGGGACACCTTCCGTCAACACCGCCGTTTTTGCCACGGAGCCACCACATGACGAGATACAGACGAATCGACCCTGAAATTACCCGCCGCAAGTTCGTGAACTGGGCGCTTGGTGTGGCCGCCGGCATCACCGGCCTGAGCTTTGTCACCATCGTGGGCAGTGCCAAGCCGGTCAACCGAGAAACCCCCGACAAACTTCCTCCCGCGGAAGGCGACATTCTGGTGTACGCCGACGGCGCGCAGGTCGGCAAACCCATCGACCCCAAAAACCTGGAGCCGCAGCCCACCCGTGCCTATCCCCAGGCCAAGAGCGGCGACGGACAGCCGCTGGTAAAAAGCGGCGACACCAACAATTTGCTGCTGGTCTCCAAGTTTCCCGAAGCGCAGCTCAAGGAACCGACCGACCTCGAAAGCACCGCGCAAGGCATCGTGGTGTACAGCGCGATCTGTCAGCATCTGGGTTGCCCGGTGAACTGGCGCAACGTAGACCAGACTTACCTGTGTCCCTGCCACTCGGGCGTCTATGACCCCAAGCAGGGCTGTAAGGTCATCGGTGGTCCACCCCCCCGCCCACTGCCACAGCTGCCCATCAAGGTCGAGGGTGACCAGATCATAGCGACCGGAACCTTTTTGATTCCACCGTACGGGATTTCGGAAACCGACTTCGAAGAATACAAAGAGCGTGCAGAGGAGGGGAACAAAGGATGAGTCAATGGCTTGACGAACGCCTGAACATCTCGCGCCTGAACGATAAGTTCCTGCGCAAGGCGTTCCCGGTGCACCATTCGTACTTCCTGGGCGAGATCACGCTGTTCAGCCTGATCGTGCTGCTGCTCACTGGCGCGCTCCTGGCGCTCTTTTACGAGCCGAGCCAGCGTCTGGTCGCCAATCCCCTTGATCCGGGCGGAACCGAAGTGCCCGCCGCCTACGCCTCGGTGCTGAAGATCAACGCGCTGCCTTACGGCGACATGCTCAGGCGCATCCACCACTGGATGGCCAACATCATGATGGGCGCCGCGGTGCTGCACATGATGCGCGTGTACTTCACGGGCTCGTACAAGAAACCCCGCGAAATCAACTGGTGGCTCGGCGTGCTGCTGCTGGTCTTTACGGCCCTCACCGCGCTGACCGGCTACAGCCTGCCCTACGACAACTACGCCTTCACGACCCTCAAGGTCATCGTGGGCATCGCCGGTAGCATCCCCTGGGTCGGTGGCTACATCTCGGAACTCGCCTTCGCGGGCGTGTTCCCCGGTGAGGGCCTGATTCCGCGCATGTACGGCTACCACATCATGCTGCTGCCTGCCGTGCTGCTGGGACTCACCGCCGCGCACATGTTGATCATGATCAAGCAGAAGCACACGCAGCCCGGCTACGCCAAGCGCCTCGCTTACAAGAAAATCGTGGGTGTGCCGCTGCTGACGCAGCAAAGCTACCTGATGGTCATGCTGGGCGTGCTGCTGATCGGCATCGTGATGCTCTTCAGCGCCTTTATCCCGGTGCACCCCGTCGAACACTACGGCCCCCCCAGCAACCAGACGCCGTCCATCAAGCCCGACTGGTACTTCCTGTGGATCTTCGGCATCCTGGCGATCCTGCCCAGCACCCTCGAGTTCCATGTGCTCGGTGGCACGTTCAACAGCGAGTTTCTGGGCGGTGTGGTGGGCGCCGGCCTCATCGTGATGCTGTTCCTGGCAGTGCCCTTGCTTGACCGCAGCGCGGGCAAGGAGATGCACTATTACTCCGAGAACCCCACGGACCATCCGGTGCGCCTGGCCGCCGGCGTGGCCATGCTGGCCCTGCTGATCGTCTGGTCGGTGGCCGGGTACAAACCCGAAATCGTGGGCGCGGGCCTGCTGACCAACGAGAACGCCAACCCGTTCTTCTGGATCGCGTCACTGATCATCCCGGCGCTCAGCTACTTCGCGACCCTGGGCATCGTGCGGGGCATCCGCGCCCTGCGCACTGCCGACGAACGCGATCAGCAGCGCGCTTCGGCTGCCGACGACTGAAGACCTTTTACCGTTTCTACAGAGCGGGTGAGCCTGTGGCCCACCCGGTCTTCATTGGCGCTAGCATCAAAGCGTGCCCTGGTTCAGGACCAAACTCTCCCGGTTTATGCTGCTCGCAAGTCTTTTGCTGAGCGGCACGTTGACGGGCTGCCGGACCCTCACACCCAGTCCTTCGGGCTTTTCCGGCTACGTGGCCCTGGGCGACTCGCTCACGGCCGGTATGCAGTCGGTCGGCCTGACAGCGCAGAACCAGCGTGACTCGTTTCCGCTGGTTCTCTCCCGCCTGGCGGGCAGCCCCATTCACGCGCCCGAAAGCCTGCCGCCGGGGTGCCCTCCCCCATTCGCGCAGGGCATCACCATCACAACCTGTGTGCGCGCCAATCCGCTCACACCGGCCAGCAATTTTGGTGTTCCCGGCGCCTCCCTGTACGACGTGGGCCACACCAGCTACCAGACGGCTCCTGACCTTTACAAACCCCTGTACGGCCTGATCCTCGGCCCCGAGGACACCCAGCTCAGCGCTGCGCTGCGGGCCAGACCACGCTTCATCACCTTATGGGCCGGTTCCAACGACGTCCTGGGCGTAACGCTGCGAGGACGACCCGAACGCGCCACGACCCCCGCCAACTTCGAAAAGTGGTACGGTGAGCTGCTCGACAATCTCGCACCCACCGGAGCCCGAATCGTGCTGATCGAGGTGCCGGACATCACCACGGCCCCATCGCTGATTCCCGGTTCCCGGCTGCACGTGTTGGGACTGGGCGGCGCTGACTGCGAACGCAGTCCCAACAGGGTGTCGTTCACGGTGCTGTACGACCGCCGAATTGCCAAGCCGGTGTCATGCACGGCGCCCTACGCGCTCACTCCGGTAGAACGGGAAGCCGCGCAGAACACTGTCAACGCCTACAACACCAGCATCCGAGCCTTGGGAAAGGCACGAGGCTACCCGGTGTTCAACGCCACCGAGTTGCTGCGCGAGGTCACGCCGTTCGAGTACGATCCCAAGGCCCCGATGCCCTTCGGAGTGGATTTCTCCAATGACGGAGTTCATCCGTCCAGTCTGGGTCAGGCCCGCATCGCGCGGGGTCTGGCCGAGTTCATCAACAAGCAGTTCGGCACGACGATCGAGTTGCCCGAACGCCTGCCCAACGTGGCGCTCGCCGAAGCAGGCAAGGAGTTATCACCCTGAACTCAGGGGGATGTGAAGGAGACCCGCTAGCCTGCAGGGCATGAAACGCCTCGCCCTGTTTTCCCTGACCTGTCTGGTGACGGGCGGGGCCGCCCCTGTCGCTCAGAATCAGCCTGCCGGGGCACCTCCCGCAGCGGAACCGGCACGCTACGTATCGCTGGGCGACTCGCTTACGGCGGGCTACCAGTCGGCAGGGCTGCGGGCTGACGGGCAGCGCCGCGCCTACCCGGTCGTACTGGCCCAGTCGTTGGGCCTTTCGTTTTCGCCCCCTCTTGGCCAGGACCCTGGTTGCCCACCTCCGCTGGGTGCCCGAGTCAGCGCGACGTCATGCCAGCGCCAAAACCCCGGGGCAAGCGTAACGAATTTCGCGGTACCGGAGGCCCGGGTCGAAGACCTCGCGCGGGCGAGTGCCCGCACCGTTCCGTCCAACGCCCGCGCGCTGTACCAATTGATTGTGGGCGAGGAAGATACCCAGGTGAGCGCCGCACTGAAAGCGCGCCCTCAGCTGGTCACCTTATGGGTCGGGGCCAACAACGTACTGGGTGCGGCGCTGAACGGCAATCCCGGCGCGGCCACCACGCCTCAGGCGTTTGAGCAGGCGTACGGGTCGCTGCTCAGCGCCCTGCGGCCCTCGGGTGCCAAACTGGTGCTGCTGACCGTGCCCGACGTGACGGCCGTTCCAGCCTTGGTGCCGGGCACGCAGCTGGCCGCCTTCGGGCTGGGTGACGCAAGTTGCCGGGGCAGCACCAGCCGCATCTCCATCACGCGTCTGTTCACGGGAAGCCTGCCACTCTCCTGCACCACCCCGGAGGCCCTCACAGCCTCCGAAACGCGTAGCTTGCAAGGCACCATCGCTGCCTACAACGACAGTATCCGCCGCCTGGCTGCACGCGAGGGCGCTGAAGTCTTCGAGGTCAGCACGGTGCAGCTGGCTCAAGATGCCACCTACGATCCGGGCAGCGGCGCGCCCTTCGGCCCGGATTATTCGCTGGACGGCATTCACCCGTCGAGCGCCGCCCATGAACGCCTGGCGCGGGCACTCGCGGCGTTCGTGCGATCGCGCTTCGGCAGCGACCTGCGAAGTGCAGCGGGCACACAACCTTGATATTCTTCCCGTATGCCCGACCCGCTCGACCGGTTTCTGGCGCGTCAGGCCCGCGCGCTTGGCCTTTCAGCGGACACGGTGAACGAGTCGGACGCAGACACCCTCCGGGACTTTTGCAACGTGGTGCTGCGTGAACTGGGCGCCCGCGGGCTGCTGGAGGAACACGCCGAGCCCGGATGCTTTGCCTCTGCCCGCGAAACGGGCAATTAGCGCTCCGTCAAAGCAGGGCGGAAATAGCGGGGCCTTTATCATGATTCGTTCGGCGTGCTCAGCGGGCAGCAGTCATTTCAGTGCAGCGAGGTTTTCATGGCAGGTCACAGCAAATGGTCTCAAATCAAACGCAAGAAGGGCGCCAACGACCGCAAGCGCTCCGCCACCATCAGCAAGCACATTCGCGCCATCATGGCCGCAGTGCGCAGCGGAGGAAGCGGCGATCCGGCCGGAAACCTGTCCCTCAAGAACGCGATTGCCGCCGCCAAGACCGACACGGTGCCTGCTGACAACATCGAGAACGCCATCAAACGTGCGCTTGGTGAAGGCGAAGGCACGGCGGTCTACAAGGAAGCTACCTATGAAGGCTACGGTCCCGGCGGTACGGCCATCCTGATCGAGGCGCTGACCGACAATGTCAACCGTACCGTAGGCGAGATCCGCTCGGTGTTCAACAAACGCGGTGGCAGCATGGGCAACAGCGGCTCGGTCGCCTGGCAGTTCGAGAGCAAGGGCGTGATCGTGCTGCAGGAAGTCGACGAGGCGGCCCAGGAGGCGGCCATCGAACTGGGCGCCGAGGACCTTCAGGAAGGCGAGGACGGCCTCGAGATCAGCACGGCCAGCAGTGACCTGTACGCCGTTTCTGAAGGGCTGGTCGAGCGCGGTTTCACGGTGGTCTCGGCGCAGCTGGCCATGTTGCCCAGCAACACCGTCGAAGTGTCGGGGGCGGACGCTGACAAGGTGATGACGCTGCTCGAAGCACTCGAGGACCTCGACGACGTGCAGAACGTGTACTCGAACGCCGACCTGAGCGCTGTCGAAGCCTGAACGCCTGCCCAAGGGCGAGCCAGCCTCACCGCGCTCTTCTCGGGCGCGGTTTTCTGTTGCTTTCGCTGAACGCGGCAGTCGGGCGCTTGTGACTTAACTTCCCCCACCGCCCTGCGCCACGTGGCATCCTGAGCTATTCATGTACCTTCAGTCTGTTCGTTTTGATCATTCCCCGAAGCTGCATTCCATGCGAACGGACACCCCGTTTTGCGTGGATACGCGCGTCGTGGTGCACAGCCGCCGCGGTCCGGAGATTGCCCGGGTCCGTACCGAAGCCGAACTTTCTCCGGGTGCGCAGCAGGTGGGCACCATCGTGCGTCAGGCCACCTCTGAAGATCTGGAGCGCTGGGAGGAACTCGGCCGCGAAGCCGAGGACCTCAAATGGATGCTGCGCGCCCGTGCCCGTTCGCGTGGCCTGCACGTAAAGATTGTCCTTTGCGAGTTCACGCTGGACGGCGCGCTGCTCAGCGTCAGCTACAGTGCCGACGAGCGCATCGAGCTTGGCAGCCTCGTGCAGGATCTGAGGGGATCCACCAAAGCCAAAATCAACTTCACGGCAGTCGGACCCCGCGAGCAGGCCATGACCCTCGGCGCGCTGGGCAGTTGTGGACGCGAAAACTGCTCCAGCACGCATTTGCAGGACTTTGCCCCCGTCTCGATCCGCATGGCGCGCGACCAGCAACTTCCGCTCAACCCCGAAAAGCTGTCCGGACCTTGTGGGCGGCTGCTGTGCTGCCTGCAATACGAGCACAGCATGTACCAGGAACTCCTCAAGGGGCTGCCACGCAAGAACGCCAAAGTGTGTCACACCGAAAGCGGTGCCTGCGGCAAGGTCGTGAAGCTCAATCCCCTGCAGGGCACCGTGGACCTCTACACCGACGCAGGCCTGATGGCCGGCATTCGCCCGGATGAAATCACCCCGCTCAAGGGAGACCGTCAGGGGTAAGGGCCAGTCGACGCCAGACGTTGCATCTTGCTGGAGCCTTTGCTAGAATTCGCGGGCAATCGAAGTGTACCCTTCGTGCGCAGCGTGGGTCCTTAGCTCAGCCTGGTAGAGCGTCGGTCTCCAAAACCGCAGGTCGTAGGTTCGAATCCTTCAGGGCCCGCCACGTAGAAACCCCGTTCCAGAACGGGGTTTCTTCCTTTTACAGCGAGGCGCGATTCTGCCTTTTTTGGCAACCGCGTGTAGTAGCGGTGTAATAGCCTCAATTGAGGGACACCGCCGGGGCGGGTGGAACGACCGGGGCTTGCTCGAAGAGGTCCACCACCGCCGCGCGCCGTTCGTTGTCCAGCACCTGCCGATAAACATCGAGGGTGATACTGACCCGTGCGTGCCCCAGCACCTTCGACACCACTTCAACCGGCATTCCGCGCCGCAGGGCCAACGTGGCGTAGGTATGACGCAAATCGTGGGGCGAGGGGCGAGATACCCGGCAGACTCTCCCCGGCCATCACGACGCTCTCCAGCTGGGCGAGCGCCTCACGGGTAGCCATCTTCGTCACGCCACCCGCCCGCTTCTTGAATCGCGCGGGGTCGGACCATTCCAGCAGGCTCGAAAGCGCACGCTTCAGGTTGTCCGGGTGTGTCTGGTCGCCCAGGGCGGTCGCGAAGACCGCGCCGGTATTCTCCCATTCCTTGCCCACCAGGAGACGCTCAGCCTCTTGCACCCACGGTGAGCCCGCAGCACGGCCACCAGGCTGGTGGGCAGGTGAATATCCCGCCGTGAGTTCGCCGTCTTGGGATCATTCGTCTCAAAGCCTTCAACGCCCATCACGCGGGCCTGCCGGACCTTGAGCACTCCACCGTCGAGGTCGAGATCAGCCCAGGTCAGGCCCATGACCTCGCCGCGCCTCAGGCCGATGCTCATTGCTGTGAACAGGGCGGGCCACAAGCGGCACAACCCCGCCGAATGAAGTGCCCAACCGACGGCGTGCAGACGGGCGGCCTGTTCGAAGTCCAGCGCAGTCCCGGCTGATTCCGAACGGGGCGCCCGCACCCGCCTGACCCCTTCCATATGGTTGGCATAGATGATCCGGTCACTGACCGCTTCACGGAACAGCGAGCGGAGCCGCGTGAGCACGTGGGGCTGGGGGTCCGCGCGGACATCGGGCCACCGCGCCGCATGGTGCGCCGCGAAAGCGTCACCATCAAATCCTTGAGGTGTTTCGGGCGCACGTCCTGAAGCCGCATCTTCCCGATGTGCTCCAGGGCATAGGCCAGCTCTTCCCCGTACCGCTTGGCCGTCCGGGGACGCACCTCGACCTGCCGCCTGAGCCAGCGTTCAGCGTACTCGGCCACCGTAACTTTGTCAGGGGCGCCGATCAGCTTGCGGGAATGGTCCGCCAGCACCTTGGTCATGGCGTCATGGGCTGCCGTCTGGCCCGACGAGGTGCCTGAACGGGTGATGCGGCTGCCATCCGCGCGATACCCGAGCGTCACCTGCCAGCGCCAGACGCCCTTACGAACCTCCCATACGGTCCCCTGGCTGTTGCCGCGCTCCTTGGGGACTTGCGCCCCGGCTTCTCAGCCCCACCCTTCGCCTTTGCACACGCGTTGCACAAGGGTAAGGTTCTCTGCCAGAGCTCGATGTACGCTGAGCCGGTCAAGGTTGGGCGTGCTGGGTGGTGAATGCGGTGAATGAGAGGGGTGGGAGTTGCACGGTCAGTGCCCGCCCTTCCAACTGCGGCAGGGTGATCTCGTGGGCGATGACATTGTCAGGCTTTTCGAAGGAGTTGCTGGCGAACGGGTCGTTCCCGCTCATCTGCCAGCCTCGCGTGAGGCTCTGGGGTCCCTCGTCCTCCCAGCACACCTGCACGGTCAGCGGTTCAGTTTGTGAGCGGTTGACCAGGAAGACCGCGCCCTGCCCGTTCTGAGGATCGAAGCTGGCGGACACGTCGAGCTGCGGCACGGCACCATAGCGTTTGGTGTCGCGAAGTGGGGAGCGAACGAGCGGGTCGAGGGCGTAGCCGCTGGCGGTGTTGCTGAAGATGGTGAGTGGGTAGAAGATGGTCTGTTTGAACATCGCGTCTTTCCGAGTCATGATCGGCGCGATGACGTTGACGATCTGCGCGATGCAGGCGATCTTGACGACGTCGGACTTGTTCAGAAAGGTGTTGAGCCACGTGGCGACTACCAAGGCGTCCTCGAGGTTGTACTCCTCCTCGAGGATGTGCGGCGCCTCGGACCACTCGCCGTCGCCACCCTTGGCGCGGTACCAGACGTTCCATTCGTCCCAGCACAGGTAGACGTCGCGTTTGGACCGGTTCTTGGCTTTGGCGAGGCGGATGGCGGCGGCGAGGGTGTCGGCGTGCTCCACGAAGTGCAGACTGCTGGCCAGGTAGGAGTCGGTGTCGAGCGGCAGTCCCTCGTTGTTGGAAATGGTCGGGTAGGGGTTGGCGGCGTAGTGGTGCATTGAAAAGTAGTCGATGTGGCCGTAGGTGCGGTCGAGGACGGTCATGTCCCACTCGGGGTAGGACGCCATCGCGGTGGCGGAGGAGCCGCAGGCGATGGTTTTGATGGTGGGGTCGGTCCAGCGCATGAGCTTGGCGGCCTGCACGGCCTTGTCGGCGTAGCTCACGGCGTCCATCTGGCCGATTTGCCAGGGGCCGTCCATTTCGTTGCCCAAGCACCAGTACTTCACACCGAAGGGCTCGGCGTGACCGTTTTTCGCGCGCATGTCGCTGTACACCGTGCCAGTGGGGAGGTTCATGTACTCGACGAGGTCGGCGGCATCCTGGATGCTGCCGGTGCCGAGGTTCACGGCCCACATCGGCTCGGTCCCGATCTGGCGGGCAAAGTCCATGAATTCGTGGGGGCCGAACTGATTGGTCTCAATGGAGCGCCAGGCGAGGGCGCGGCGGCGGGGGCGCTGGTCTCTGGGGCCGATGCCGTCGGTCCAGCGGTAACCGGAGACGAAGTTCCCTCCGGGGTAGCGCATGATGCGGTAGTTGGTTTCTTTCAGGGCAGCGACGACGTCCTGGCGAATGCCGTTCTCGTCGGCGAGGGGGGAGCCCGGGTCGTAGATGCCTTCGTAGATGCAGCGGCCCATGTGCTCCGCGAAGCCGCCGAAGATCAGGGGGGAGATTTCGCTGATGGTGCGGTGGGTGTTGAGGGAAACCGTCGCGCGTTGGGGATTCATGGTGGGCTTGTCCACGGATGTCCTCGTCAAACTGATGTGATTTTGCTGGCCAGGCGGGTGAGCGCGGGGGTCACCGTGGCGAGCGTTGACAGCTTGATCTCCCCAGCATACGATGTTAACGATCACAGTCAAGTACCACGAGCAAAAACCCCTTCTCAGTCATGGCGTTCACACTAGCGAACAGTGAACTGCCCAGGAGCCGCCAATGCCCAACCCCTGCACGTCACATCCACACTCGCGCGAGGTCTGCCATGGCTGAGCAGTACGCCGTCGGCGTGGACTTCGGCAGCGAATCCGGTCGGGCTGTCGTCGTCCGCCTTTCGGACGGCGCCGCCCTCGGCGAGGCCGTCACTCCCTACGTCCACGCCGTCATGGACCGCGCCCTTCCCTGCGGCACACCCCTTGGCAAGGAATGGGCGCTGCAGCACCCGCAGGACTACCTTGACGTGTTCCAGCAGGCCGTACCTGCCGCCCTCGCCTCGTCTGGCGTCCATTCTGACGACGTGATCGGCATCGGCATCGACTTCACTGCGTGCACACCGATGCCCACCCTCGCTGACGGCACCCCACTGTGCCTGCTGTCCGAACACGCTTCCAACCCTCACGCCTGGATCAAGCTCTGGAAACACCACGCTGCACAACCCCAGGCCGACCGCATCAACGCTGTCGCCCTGGCTCGCGGCGAGCCCTGGCTCGCGCGCTACGGCGGCAAGCAGTCCAGCGAGTGGTTCTTCGCCAAGGCCCTGCAGATCCTCGAGGAGGACCCGAAACTTTACGCCGCCACCGAACGCTTCATCGAAGCCGCCGACTGGGTCGTGTGGCAACTCACCGGCGTCGAGACCCGCAGCGCGTGCACCGCCGGCTACAAAGCCATCCACCAGGACGGCCGTTTCCCGGACGCCAGCTTCTTCGCGGCGCTCCATCCGGACTTCGCGGATGTCGTGCAGACCCGCATGAAGACCGACCTCGCGCCGCTCGGCGGCAAAGCCGGCGAACTGTCGGAGCAGGCGGCCGCCTGGACGGGGCTCAATCCCGGCACGGCCGTCGCAGTTGCAAACGTCGACGCGCACGTCACCCTGCCCGCTGCTGGCGTCACGCAGCCCGGCCGTCTGGTCGCCATCATGGGCACCTCCACCTGCCACGTGCTGCTCGGCGACGAGCTACGAGAAGTGCCCGGCATGTGCGGCGTCGTGCCCGACGGTGTCGTTCCCGGCCTGTACGGTTACGAAGCCGGACAGAGCGGCGTGGGAGACATCTTCGCGTGGTTCGTGAAGCACGGCGTGCCCCCGGAGTACCACCGTCAAGCCGAACGGGAAGGCGTCAGCGTCCACGACGTCCTTGAACGCGAAGCGGCACTGCAGGCCCCAGGTGAGCACGGCCTTGTCGCCCTCGACTGGCTGAACGGCAACCGCAGCGTGCTGGTCGATGCGAACCTCAGCGGCGTGATCTTGGGCCTCTCCATCGGGACTCGCGCCCCCGACATCTACCGCGCGCTGATCGAGGCTACCGCTTATGGCACGCGCCTGATCATCGAGACGTTCGAAGCGAGCGGCGTGCCCGTCAATGAAGTCGTCATTGCCGGCGGCCTGAAGAAGAACCGCCTGTTGATGCAGGTCTACGCCGACGTCACCGGCCGTTCCCTCAGCATCCTCGACGTCGAGCAGGGCCCCGCGTTGGGGAGTGCCATGCACGCCGCGGTCGCCGCGGGCGCCTACCCGGACATCTTCGCTGCGGCCGAGCGTATGGGGCAGGTGCGGCGCGACGCCTACCGTCCCGATCCCGCCGCGCGAGCGACGTACGACAAGCTGTACGCCGAGTACCGCACGCTGCACGACTACTTCGGGCGCGGCGCCAACGACGTGATGCACCGCCTCAAGGCGCTGAGGAGACCTGAATGAGCACGCCAGCCACCGGAGATCACCGTTCACTGCTGTATCAAGGCGTCCGTGAGGACCTCACGTACCTGCACGCGGAACTTCCACGCAACGGCCTGGTCACGTGGACCAGCGGCAACATCAGTGCGCGCTGCGGTGAGCACATGATCATCAAACCCAGCGGCGTGACCTTCGAGGACCTCACACCCGAAAGCATGGTCGTCACCGACCTCGACGCGCGCGTCATTGAGGGCCGCTACAGTCCCTCGTCGGACACCGCGACGCACGCGTACATCTACCGTCACCTGCCCCACGTGGGCGGCATCGTTCACACCCACAGCCCTTACGCCACCGCCTGGGCCGCGAACGCCCGCGACATTCCCTGTGTCCTGACCGCCATGGCGGACGAGTTCGGCGGCCCGATTCCCTGCGGTGACTTCGCACTGATCGGCGGTGAGGAGATCGGCGCGGAAGTCGTGCGTGTCCTGCATGGCCACCGCTCGCCCGCCATCATCCTCCAGAACCACGGGGTGTTCACCATCGGCTCCACGCCACGCGCCGCTCTCAAGGCCGCCGTGATGTGTGAGGACGTCGCGCGCACCGTGTTCCTGGCCTACCAGCTCGGCAACGTCCAGAGCCTCGCGCAGGAACACATCGACAAGCTCTACGACCGGTACCAAGGTGTCTACGGGCAGCGGTCCGACACTGCCACGGACGGGAAAGGAACAGCATGACCACCCTCATCCCCCAAACCGAGCCCGCCCCTCAGACTGCGCGCCCCGCGAACCTCGCTCCTGCCGAGGTGTGGTTCGTGTGCGGCTCACAGCACCTCTACGGCCCTGAAGCGCTCGAGCAGGTCGCCGAGCATGCCCGCGTCATCGGGCAGGCCCTCAGAGACAGCCCACTCATCCCGCTTGACATCGTGACCAAGGGCGTGCTCACCACCCCCGAGGACATCCGCCGCTTGTGCCGTGAGGCGGACAGCGACCCACGCTGCGCCGGCCTGATCCTCTGGATGCACACCTTCTCCCCATCGAAGATGTGGATCGGCGGGCTCAGCACCCTCAAGAAGCCCTTCGCGCACCTGCACACCCAGTTCGACCGCGAACTGCCGTGGGCGACGCTCGACATGGACTACATGAACCTCAACCAGTCCGCGCACGGCGACCGCGAAGCCGGCTTCCTGCACACGAGGCTACGCCTCGAACGCAAGGTGGTCGTCGGGCACTGGTCGGACCCGGAGGTCCAGGCGCGACTCGGCACCTGGGCGCGCGCTGCGTGGGCCTGGCATGACCTTCAGGGCGCCAACTTCGCCCGGTTCGGTGACAACATGCGTGACGTCGCCGTCACCGAGGGTGACAAGGTCTCCGCGGAGATGCGCTTCGGCTTCGCCGTGAATGCCTTCCCAGTCGGGGATCTCGCCGCGCGGGTGAACGCCGTGACCGAGGCGCAGATCGACGCGCTCATCGATACGTACCTCCGCGAGTACGCCGTCACGCCCGAACTGCAGCCGGACGGAGCGCAGCACGCCTCACTGCGAGATGCAGCGCGCATCGAGGCGGGCCTGCGCGGCTTTCTGGAGGATGGCGGGTTCAAGGGCTTCACCGACAACTTCCAGGATCTGCACGGCCTCAAGCAACTGCCCGGCATCGCCACGCAGCGCCTGATGGCCGAGGGATACGGCTTCGGCGGCGAGGGCGACTGGAAGACTGCGGCGCTCGTCCGCGCGATGAAGGTCATGGCGTACGGCCTGCCGGGCGGCACGTCCTTCATGGAGGACTACACCTACCACCTCGAGCCCGGCAATCATCAGGTGCTCGGCGCGCACATGCTCGAAGTCTGCCCGACCATCGCTGCAGGCACTCCTCGTGTCGAGGTGCATCCGCTGGGTATCGGCGGCAAGGAAGACCCGGTGCGGCTGGTCTTTGACGCGCAACACGGACCCGCCGTCAACGCGTCGCTGGTGGATCTCGGCAACCGCTTCCGGCTGATCGTGAACGAAGTGACTGCCATGCCGCACCCGGACCTACCCAAGCTGCCCGTCGCGCGCGCCGTGTGGGAAACAAAACCAGACTTCAAGACGGCCAGCGCCGCGTGGATTCACGCGGGTGGCGCGCACCACACTGGGTACAGCTCTGCCCTCACCACCGAACACCTCGAGGATTTCGCCGTGATTGCAGGGGTGGAACTTGCCGTGATCGACTCGGGCACCATCTTGCGCGACTTCCGGCAGAATCTTCGCCTGAGCGACCTGTACTACGTGCTCGCGCAAGGACTGAGGGCCTGACGTGGCGCTCCTCGTGCGTCCCGCTTCCCGGCTCGCTATGGGACTGTTCACCCTGGGCTCTCTCGCGCTTGGCGGTGGCGATCGCCCCTCCCAGTCCATCCTGCGCGGTCACCTCGTGATTCACGACCCAAGCGTCGCGCGTGTCGGGCAGCACTACGTGGCGTTCTGGACGGGGGACGAGCACGTTGGCGACGGCGCCCCGAGAATCAAGACGTCACGCGACGGCCGTACCTGGACCGACGCCGGCACCCTCCAGGGTGACCGTCCGCGCTGGATCGCGCAGCACTTGGACACCTACCCGCCCAACTTATGGGCCCCGCACGTCTTCGAGCGTCAAGGCACCTACTACCTCTACTACTCCGCGTCGCTGTTCGGGAAGAACACCAGCGCCATCGGCTTGGCCGTCAACCGCCACTTTGATCCGCGCAATCCGGGCGCGAACTGGGAAGACAAGGGCTTGGTCGTCGCCAGCCGCGAGGGGGATAACTTCAACGCCATCGACGCGGCACGCCTCGACACGCCGGACGGTCGCGCGTGGCTGGCGTTCGGCTCCTTCTGGGATGGCATCAAGATGCGCGAGCTCGACCCAGTGAGCGGAAAGCTCAAGAGCAGCAACCCGACGCTGTACTCCCTTGCCTCACGCGGCGGGGGCCCGATCGAGGCACCGTCGCTCCTGCGGCGCGGGGGGTACTACTACCTGTTCACGTCGTTCGACAAGTGCTGCAGCGGCCTGTTCAGCACGTACCGCATCATGGTCGGCCGTTCCAAGAGCGTCACGGGGCCGTATGTGGACAAACGCGGCACACCGCTCCTGGCGGGTGGCGGCACGGAACTCCAGGCAATGAAGGGCCGCTTCATCGGCCCCGGCGGGCAGGAAGTGTACCGTGACGGTGACCGTGACATGCTCGCCTATCACTACTACGACGGGGACGACGCTGGAGTCCCCAAACTCCAGGTGTCGACCATCCGCTGGAGCGCCGACGGCTGGCCCAGCCTGGACCCACTCCCCAACGGAGGTGAGTGACGTGACGCACGCCGCCGCAGTCCTGACCGGCAAGGAACGCTTCGCCCTGACCGAGCGCACCCTATCCACGCCGAGCACGGGTGAGGTCGTGATCGAGATCCGCACTGTCGGCGTGTGCGGCTCGGACATCCACATGTTCCACGACGGCCGCATCGGGAACATCAGCATCAGCGAGCCGCTGGTGCTCGGCCATGAGTTCATGGGCGTCGTCACGCACGCTCCCGACGGGGCGCGTGACGGTGACGGCCAGCCGTTGCGACCCGGGAACCGCGTGGCGGTGGAACCGCACGTCGCGTGTGGTCACTGCCGCGAGTGCCGCGAGGGCCACCCGAACCTGTGTACGGATCACACCTTCATGGGCGTGTTCCCGCGTGACGGCGCGCTGCAGCAGAAGCTGATTGTGCCCGCACACAACTGCTTCGTCCTTCCGGACGGCATCAGTGACATTGGCGGCGCGATGCTCGAACCGCTCGGGGTCGCGCTGCACGCCTTGCGGCTCGGCCACGTCACGGTCGGGGATCGCGCCGCCGTGGTCGGCGCCGGACCGATCGGCCTGCTGCTCGTTCAGTTGCTTCGGCTCGCCGGGGTCACGGCGCTGCATGTCATCGAGCCACTCGCGTGGCGCCGCGAGCTCGCCGCCACCACTGGCGCGACGTCGGTGGCCGCCGCGTTCGACACCACCGAGGACTCGCGCTACGACGTGGTGTTCGAGGCTGGGTGGGCGGACGACTCCGTGCAGACCTCGGCGCTTCTGGCGCGGCCCGGCGCGAAAGTCGTTCTGGTCGGCATTCCCGGAGACGACCGCTGCACTGTGCAGCACTCCCTCGCCCGCCGCAAGGGCCTGTCGCTGATCTTCTCACGGCGCATGGCGCACACCTACCCTGAGTGCATCGCGCTGGTTGAGCGCGGCATGGTGGACGTCGACAAGCTGGTCAGCGACGTATTCCCCCTTGATCAGGTGCAACGCGCCTTCGAACGTCACGCCCGGTACGAGGAGGGCGTCGTCAAGGTGATGGTGCAGCTCTAGAGCGTTTGTCCGTTCCATTGATGGAGAACAACACTCCATCAATTCCACTTCCATCCGCTCCAGCACAGGGTCCACTCGCTCCACTCGGTCATAGACATTGATCAAAAACCGATCAATGTCTATGACAACCGCTTTAGAAGCCAAAAGACGAGGGGGCCGGGGTGATGACTCCGGCCCCCTCGTTCGTGGTTGTTACAGGCCCGCGTGAGTCCGGAGCCACACATTCATTTCGCCCAGCTCGCGGTTGCCCCACAGGAAGTAAGGCACGGCCCGCACCGGCACTTCCGTGAACGCAGGCATGAACGGCCGGTACAGCGTGCCCGCCTCTCCCCTGTTCGTCTCGCCCAACGAGTCGAAGGTCTCCTCTCGCATCGCCCGGCCGTCGAGCATCACCATGCCAGGCAGCAGGATGTCGCTGACGCGCTCCTCGAGCGTTGCATCCGCGGGCAGAACGAGCGACGCGAGCGGACCGCCGTTGTCGATTTCCTCGAGGCAGTAGACGAGCGGACCGCGCTGAATGGCGACACGACCCGCGTTCGCGCGGACGTTCGGGTGCGCGGTCATCAGTTGCGCCGCCATCGGCAGGATCCACTCCACTGTGTCTCCTTCACGCCAGGCGCGGTCCACGAGTGCGTACCCGTCGTTCACGTTGTATGCGGCGTCCTCGCCATTGACCCGCAGTTGCGGCTCACCGGCCCTCCAGGCAGGGACGCGCAGCGCCAGCTGGAATGCCGCCTCACCCGGACCGTGCTGGCCTCGCGGCTCGCGCGCCGCGAGGCTCCCGATGGTGAAGGTGGCCCGGCCCGACCAGGGGAGCGACGACTCTTGGCGCAGCGTGACGTCGTGTCCGGCCACGCTCAACGTGACGATACTGCCGACGAATAGGTGGGCGTACACGGTGCGATCGTCGTCGGACACTTGATAGAGGTACTCGCCAAGCGAGCTCAGCAGACGCGCGACGTTCGGTGGGCAGCACGAGCAGCCGAACCAGGGCTGCCGCGTGGCCTTCACGTGCCGCCGTCCGGGATTGCCCGCGCTTGCTGCGGGCCACACCTCAAGCGGATTCACGTAGAAGTAGTGCCGTCCATCCATCGACATGCTGCCTAGTACGGTGTTGTACAGGGCGCGTTCCATCACGTCGGCGTACTCGCCGCGCGGCTCGAGCTGCAACATGCGCCTTGCGAAGAAGATCAGCCCGATCGACGCGCACGTCTCGGCGTACACCGTGTCGTTCGGCAGGTCGTAGTCGAAGGTGAACGCCTCGCCATGGTGCGTAGCTCCGATGGCGCCGGTGATGTACATCTGCCTGCCAGTCATGTTGCTCCACAACACGCGGCACGCGTCGTGCAACGACGCGTCTCCTGTCAGCCGGGCGAGGTCGGCCATGGCAGTGTACATGTACACTGCGCGCACGGCGTGCCCCACCGCGACGTTCTGTTCGCGCACCGGGACATGCGCCTGGTTGTAGCTGAGGTCGAGGGCGGCCATCTTTCCGACGAAGTGACTGACGCGCCCGCGCCGTTCCCACTCTTCACGCAGGAAGTTCGGTGCTCGGCCGCGCTCGTCGATGAAGAACCGGCTTAGCTCCAAGTACCGCCGCTCGCCGGTGGCCTCGAACAGCTTCACCAGCGCCAGCTCGATTTCCTGGTGACCGTCGTAGCCGCGCAGTTGCCCTTCGCGAGGACCGAACACCTCGTCGATGTGATCCACGAGGCGAATCACGACGTCGAGCAGGACGCGCTTGCCGGTCGCGCGATGGTACGCGACGGCCGCCTCGATCAGGTGCCCCGCGCAGTACAGTTCGTGGCAGTCAAGCAGGTTCGTCCACTGCTGGCCTGGCTCCTGGATGGTGAAATACGTGTTCAGGTAGCCGCTGGGGTGCTGCGCCGCCGCGATCAGGTCGATCGCGGCGTCCGCTGTTCGTTCGAGCTCCGGGTCCGGATGCTGCGCGAGCGAGTGCCCGACGGCCTCCAGCCACTTGGCCAAGTCGCTGTCCTGAAACACGAACCCGTGGAACGAGCCGTCCTCGAGCCCCGCAGCAATCCGGAAGTTGCGTACGGCGTGACTGGGTTCGGCGCCCTCGACCCGATCGTTGAGCGCCTCCCACTGGTATGGGATGACGGTTGTACGTACGAGTTCCGTGTACCGCTCCCAGAATGGATCGGCGATGACCGCGTGAGGCGGTGTGAGCGGCGCCCCGCTCGTGGCGCTGTCTCGCGTCTGGTTGCCGTGGTCCGGTTGATGCCCGTGCGTCTTCGTCATGGTGGGTCTCCCTGAGTGAAGGTTCGTTCCGCGTCGCGCGGTGGAGTTGGTCACGGTCAGTCCGGGACCGTGGCGATGTCAGGTGGTTGCCGGCCTGGGGTACCTGTCCCACCTGGGGTCGCCGGGACGTCGGCAGGCGCGGTCGCGGTACTTGGCCATCACGCGGACGATGCAGCCGCACACTCCGCAGGTGAATCGGTCGGGCTGCAAGCTCGGACAACGGGCGCACGCCTCGAGCCGCGCGCTGTACACGGCGTCGGGAACCACCACGGCAGGAGCGTTCAAGGTCGGTGCGGACAGGAGTCGTGTGACGAGATCCTCGGTGACGGCGTGCGCGCCACAACAACCACGGCAGTCATGGCGCGACGGGGATGAGGTCATGTGTTCGCACTCACTTCAAGCACCGTGACGGACATCCGCGGCAGTGTCGCGCGGATCATGGAGCCTTCGATGGTGAAGTCGTCGAAGACGCGCGGCTCGACCGTGTCCGGCGCGTCGAAGGTGTTGTGTGCGTCCTTGACATCCGCGCTCAGGACGGTTCCCGTGACGCGTAGCGCGCTGGCGTTGAGGCCACGCACCTCCAAGCGGACTTCCGTGGAGGCCTGCGGGTCGGCGTTGCACAGGCTGATGTTCAGGCGGCCCGGCGCCTTGGTGCTGGTGGAGACGGAGAACGTCGGGTGTTCCTTCGTTTCGTCGTCTGACCCTTCGGGCAGGGTGTGCGTGTCGACCAGTCGGGCGTCCTGATGGACCTTGTACATGTTGAACACGTGGTACGTGGGGGTGAGGATCATCCTCTCGCCTTCCGTGAGGATGACAGCCTGCAGGACGTTCACCAGCTGGGCGATGTTGGCCATTACGACGCGGTCGCAGTGTGTGTGGAAGATGTTGAGGGTGATGCCCGCCACGAGCGCGTCACGAATGGTGTTCTGCTGATACAGGAAGCCAGGGTTGGTGCCGGGCTCCACGTCAAACCAGGTGCCCCACTCGTCGACGATCATGCCGATGCGCCGCTCGGGGTCGTAGCGATCCATGATCGCGCCATGCTTGGTGATGAGCTCGTCCATGAACCAGGCCTTGCGGATCGTGATGCCCCACTCCTCGTCGGGAAAGCCGGTCGCGGCGCCCTTGCCGAGCCAGAAGTCCCCTGGGATGGTGTAGTAGTGGATGCTGATTGCGTCCATGAAGCGGTGAGCGTTCTTCATGACGGTTTCCATCCAGAGGTAATCGTCGATGTTCGGGCCGCACGCGATCTTGTACATTCGGTTGCTGCCATAGTTGCGCACGTACGTCCGGTACTGCCGGAACAGGTCGGCGTAGTATTCAGGGCGCATGTGGCCGCCGCAGCCCCAGTTCTCATTGCCGATTCCGAAGTACTTGACCGTCCATGGCGTGTCCCGGCCGTTCTGGCGGCGCAGTTCCGCCATCGGGGACTCCCCTTCGAACGTCAGGTACTCCACCCACTCCGACATTTCCTGGACGGTGCCGCTGCCGACATTACCGGCGATGTAGGGCTCGCAGCCGAGCAGTTCGCACAACAGCAGGAATTCGTGTGTCCCGAAGTGGTTGCTCTCGACGATCCCGCCCCAATGGGTGTTCACCATGCGTTTGCGCTGCTCGCGCGGGCCGATGCCGTCCTTCCAGTGGTACTCGTCGGCGAAGCAGCCGCCGGGCCACCGCAGCACGGGGATACGCAGTTCCCGCAGGGCTTCTAGGACGTCGTTGCGGATGCCCTGCGTGTTGGGAATGGGGGAATCCTCCCCCACCCAGAGGCCCTCGTAGATGCAGCGACCCAGGTGCTCAGCGAAATGCCCGTAGATGTTGCGGTTGATCGTTCCGCGGGTGATGTCGGCGTTGACGATAACGTGCTGATTCATGCTGGTCCTCCAGGCCGGGCCGTCCGCCCTCTCCGCGCAGGCGGCGATTCGGGGCGCGAGCGGGGACAGGCGGGGCCGCGACGGCACGTCAGGTGCCGTCGTCGTTGCGGTAGTCAGGAGATAGGGTCGAGGTGGGCAGCGCGGCCGGATGCGGGCTCGCGGGTGGCGTCAGGACAGGCGGACCACAGTCAGCGGTCGGGGCGGTCCGTGCCGGAAAGTGCGGTGGTGCTGGCGCGAACGATCAGTTGTGGTTTGAGCACGCGAGGTGACCGGCTGTCGGCGGTGGGCGCCTCGATGACTTCCAGAAGGGCAGTGAGACTCTCGACACCCAGGGCGGCGAAGTCTTGGCGGATGGTGGTGAGGGGCGGGTGGAAGAAGCGGCTTTCGGGAATGTCGTCGAAGCCGACGACCGATACCTGGCCGGGCACGGAAACGCCCCGCTCGTGCAGGGCCCACAGGGCGCCGAGCGCCATCTGGTCGTTGCCGACGAGCAGCCCGGTGAAGGACACGCGGCTGGCGAGGAGTTCCTGAGTGAGGGCGAAACCGCTGGCGGGCGTCCAGTCACCTTCCATCGCGGCGACGGGGGTGAGGCCGGCGTCGGCGAACGTGGCCTGCCAGCCTTCGGCGCGCAAGCGCGCATCGTGCCAGCGGCGAGGCCCACTGATCCACGCGATGCGCTGGTGGCCGAGCGTCAGGAGGTGCTCGGCGCCGAGTCGGCCGCCTTCGAGCTGGTCGATGCTGGCGCCGGGCGCGGCGCTCACGGCAGGCGTATCGATCAGGGCGAAGGGCACGCCGCGGCAGAACTCGCGCACCCGGCCTATCTCAAGGCCCTGCATGGGCACGATCAGCAGGATCCCGTCGACGAAATGTTTGCGCAGTTCCGCGATGGCGCGTTCGATTTCGCGTTCGTTGAGTTCTGGCGCACTGGCGAACGCAATGCTGTACCCGCGGGCGCGGGCAGCCTGCTCGATGTTGGCGAGCATCTGCGCTGGGCCGTAGAAGCTCAGGCCGAAGCTGACGACGCCAATCGTGGCTGAACGTTGGCTCGAGAGGCTGCGAGCCGCGCGGTTTGGTTGGTAGTCGAGCTCGCGGATGACGCGGAGGACCTTCTCACGGGTGCTGGACGCGACATTCGGGTGTTCGTTCATCACCCGCGAGACAGTCTGGTGGGACACGCCGGCCCGCGCCGCGACGTCGGTGATTTTTGCACGAGTTGCTGACATCTCTGACCTCGAGAATGGGCTTGCCGACGGCAAGGAAGAGTGGCGCGGGTGACGCTCTGAGGGCCGCCGTGACGATTCAGGTGAGTTCGGGCCACTCGTCTCGCCAGGTGAGCTGCTCAATGCACATGACCGGCTTGAAGTTCTGCAGGGCGTCGTAGGAATGGTAAATCAAGTAGTACTCGCCGTTCTCATGATAGACGTCCTGTCCGCCTGCAGCGTGCAGGTGACCCCGGCCAGTGAGAAGGACCGTGCCGCCGCCCTGGTCGAGGCGCGTCCCGTCACGGTCAACGTAGGGGCCAGTGATGTGGGTCGAGCGGCCGACGGCGATTTTGTAGGTGCTCTGCTCTGCGCGGCAGCACAGGTCCCAGGACATGAACAGGTAGTAGTACTGGCCACGTCGGGTGATGGCGGGCGCCTCGACGGGGTTGTGCGGGACTCCGGGGCGTGACGCGAGCGAGACGACGGGTCCCGTGGGGTAGCGGAGCTCGCGCAGTTGCTGGAGTTTGAGGCCGGACCAGAAGGAGCCCCAGGTAATCCACCACTTCTCGCCATCCTGGAGGACCATTGGGTCGATCGCGTTGTAATCGAAGTCTGGCGTGTCGGTCGAAGTGAGGATGGGGCCGTGGTCCTGCCAGCTCGACGTGTCGCCGGGGGTGGTACTGGTCGCCAGGCCGATCGCAGAGTGGTTGCGTCCGAATTCGGACACGGCGTAGTACAGGTGGTAGGTGTCGCCATCGCGCACGACGTTGGGTGCCCAGAGGTGCCGCGGGCGGTACTGCGAGCGAGCCCATCCGGGAACGGGAATCGCCCCAACGGTTTCCCAGGGGCCAGCGAGTCCGCCCTTGGAGCGGTGGATGAGGATGCCGCCCGGGTCATCCTCGTGCTGGAGGCAGCCGGTGGAGAACACGTAGTAGGTGTCGCCGGCCTTGAACAGCGTGGGGTCGTGGGTGCCGAGGTCGCCGGTGAGGACCAGGGCGGGCGGGGGGGGTGACGCGGTGGGGTCGGATGGAGGCGCGTGTTGGGTCATAAGGTCTGTTTCCGGTAGGTGGGTCGGCACGGAGGTCGTGGCACTGGCGGCGTGCCTGGAGGGAAGTGACCTGTGAGAGGTCGTGACATTATCTTGTTACCGTTCACAGCGTAACGATCCTGAATTGCCGAAGTCAAGAAGGGCAGCTGGAGCAGTATGGATCAGTTGGAGCATTATGAATCAAAGTACTTGACAGGCGGAGAGCCAAGCGCGTAACGTTGTGATCGATAACACCACAGCCTGACGCTGCTGGAGCTCCCCTCCGTGGCGCACCACCCGACGCCAGCCCGACGCACGGCAACCTCCCCTACTGCCGCGCCGACTTGGGCGCTCCACTTGGCCTCACGCGCCAGAATGCCACCGGCAAACCCCACATCCCGCACCCCACCACCCACGGAGGACCCATGAACAAGCCACGCCTCACGCTCACCATCACCACCATTGCCGCGCTCACCGCTCCCCTCGCCCTCGCACAGTCCGCCTCTACCTACACCGGCCCGAAGGTCGAGCTGACCTACGTTCACGGCTTCACCGCCTCCGACCGCACGATCAAGGAAGAGCTCATCAAACGCTTCAACGCCTCCCACCCGAACATCGTCGTGAAAGGCCAGGCCGTGCCGTGGCCCACCACTTGGCAGCAGCTTCCCTCGCTGGTTTCGGCTGGCCGCGCCCCCGACGTCGTCGCCGTCACCGAGGACGTCATGGGCAACTTCATGGCCCGCGGCATGTTCGTCGAAATTACCCCTTCCGATCTCAGCAAGGCGAAGATCAAAAGCAGCGACTTTTACAAGAACCTCTGGACCAGCAGCACCTACAAAGGCAAGCTGTACGGCGTTCCATTCAGCCAGATCTCCTTCGTGATGTTCTACAACAAGGACCTGCTGAAGAAATCCGGCGTCACGAGCCTCCCCACCAACCGCCAGCAGTTCATCCAGGCAGCGCAGAAGTGCACCACCGACAAGACCGGCAAACGCCCCGGCGATGCTGGCTTCAACGCCAAAAGCCTCAACACCTACGGCGTGAACGTTGCCGTCGGACAGGGCAATCTCATGGCCTACGGCATCCTGCGCGGCAACGGCGGCGACCTCGTGAACGCCAGTCAAGACCCGGCCTTTGACTCGCCCGAAGCGCAAGAAGCTCTGCAGTTCATGGTCGACCTGGTGCAGAAGTACAACGTCTCCAAGCCGAACATGACCGCCGAAAGCGGCATTGCCGACTTCCGCGCCGGCAAGGCCTGCTTCAACATCGAGGGCGCGTGGCTCAACACCCAGTACCAGGGCATCAAGGACTTCGAGTACGGCGTCGCGCCCGTGCCGCAGCTCGGCACCAAACGCCCCGCCTTCTGGACGGCCTTCCAGTCGCTCATGCTGCCCCGCCAAAAGCCGAACTACGACAACAACAAGCGTCTCGCCGCCCTTGAGTTCGCCCGTTGGATGACCGAGCCAGCGCAGAGCCTGTACTGGACCGCCACGTCCGGTGCGCTGCCGATTCGCGCGGACGTCTCCAAGAGCACCGAATACGAGAAGTCACAGTTCGCCGGGGTCGCGGCTGAACTCGAGCACGGCTACATCCCCACCGGCGTGCCGTGGCTCCCACAGGTCATGACGCCCTGGTACCAGAGCATCGACAGCATCCTCCTCGGCAAGAAGAACGTCAAGGACGCCCTCAACGCCGGAGTCACCGAGGCTCGCAAGCAGGTACAGCAGGCCCGTCAGACCATCAGGTAAACCAAGTTCACATGGCCGGGATTAACTCCCGGCCATTGCTGTTCAGGGAGTGAGCCACATGAATCCACATCTTGATGCACATCGAGCAGCGCCGCCCGCCGCCCGACCGGCAAGGCCGACATGAGTATCGCCGCCCCTCACCGGACCCCACGTGGTCGCGCACGCAGCCTGCTGGCCCTCAACGAATCCAACCCACTCATTCCATACCTGTTTCTCTTTCCGCACGCCATTCTCTTCTTCGTCTTCGTGCTGTACCCCGTCGGATTCGGGCTGTGGGTCAGCATGCACCAGTACGACCCACTCAACACCACGCAACCCTTCGTCGGCCTGCAGTACTACCGCAACCTCTTCGACCCCGCCTCCCCGCAGTACGAGTTCTTCTGGAAGACGCTGCTCAACACCTGCCTGTTCGTGGTGATCAGCGTTCCCGCCTTGGTCGGCGCGTCGCTCGCCCTAGCGCTGCAACTGCACCGCCCCATCTTCGGACGCGCGTTCTTCCGCACACTGTTCTTCGCGCCCGGCATCCTGTCTGTCCCCGTCATCGGCGTGCTGTGGCGCTGGGTGTTCAACAACACCGGCGGTCTCGTGAACAACGTCCGCGCCGAGGGGTTCGGGCTCGACCCCATCAATTGGCTCACCACCGAGGGCCTCGCCTGGATTCCGATCGTCATCGCGACCATCTGGTGGACCGTCGGCTTCAACATGACCCTGTACCTCGCCGCCCTCTCGGGCATCTCCCAGAGCTACTACGAGGCCGCCGAGATCGACGGTGCCGGCCCCTGGGCGAAGTTTCGCTTCATCACCCTGCCGCTGCTGCAGCCCACCACGTTGTTCGTGGCAGTCACGACCGTCCTCACTTCGTTCCAGCTGTTCGGGCAGTCCCTGCTAATCACCGGCGGCGGCCCCCTCCGCAACACCCAGAGCGTCATCCAGTACATCACCGAGGAAGCATTCACCAACAACCAGTTCGCCTCAGCCACCGCCATGTCCTTCGCCTTCGGCCTGCTGATGCTGGTGTTCACGGCCTTCCAGTTCAAGCTGATGGCCAAGGACCTTACCCAGAGTCGGGAGGATCGCTGATGGCCGCGCCCACCGTTCCCACAGGGGCCACCAAGACCAAACGCCGCCGTCTTCCCCGCGACCTGCCGCGCTTCCTGCTGCTGTGCGTCGAGGCGATCATCTTCCTTGCGCCCTTCTATTGGATGATCTCGACGTCCCTGAAGTCCGAACCGGACACCATCGCCTCCCCCGTCCAGTGGATTCCCCTCAAGCCCACCCTGGAGAACTACATCGAGGTGCTCAACGCCCCCGACGCGAACATCCTGCGTTGGGCCTGGAACTCCTTCTTCACCTCGAGCGTGTTCGCCATCGGCCACGTCATCCTCTGCGCCATCACCGCCTACCCCCTCGCCCGCTTGAGATTCAAAGGGCGCGACGCGTGGTTCTGGTTCATCCTCACCTCGCTGATGGTGCCTGGCATCGTCACGCTGATCCCCACCTACGTGATGATGATCCAGCTCAACTGGATCGACACCTACCACGCCATGATCTGGCCCGGCATCGCCGGCGTATTCGGCGTATTCCTGCTGCGCCAGTTCTTCAGCGGCATCCCCCGCGAGCTCGAGGAGGCCGCCCGCCTCGACGGCGCCAACAGCCTGCAGATCCTGCGGCACGTCATCCTGCCCCTCTCCATCCCGGCGCTCGTCACACTCGGCATCTTCTCGTTTCTCGGCTGCTGGAACCAGTACGTCTGGCCGCTGTTCGTCGCGCACGGCGACATGCAGACCCTTCCCGTCGGCATCGGGAACTTCAACACCCGCTACGGCATCGAGTACGGCAAGCTCATGGCGGGCGCCGCCATCGCTGCCGTGCCCGTCCTGATCGCCTACCTGCTCGCGCAGCGTTACATCGTTCAGGGCCTCACCCTTACCGGCATGAAGGACTGAAGGAGCCTCGATGACCGCACCTAATGCAGCCACCGTTCGGCTCGACCCACACCGCGTGATCGGTGACATCTCCCCCCTCCTGTTCGGCGGCTTCGCGGAGCACATGGGCCGCTGCATCTACGAAGGCATCTACGACCCAGGCTCCCCCGCCGCCGACGAGAACGGCCTGCGCATCGACACCCTGGACGCCCTGCGCGAACTGAACTGCAGCATCATCCGCTACCCCGGCGGGAACTTCGTCTCCGGCTACGACTGGCGTGACGGCGTCGGCCCCAGAGACCAGCGCCCCGTGCGGCGCGAGATGGCTTGGCGCTCCCTGGAAACCAACCAGCTCGGAACCAACGAATTCATCGACTTCTGCCGCGTCATCGCCACCCAGCCGATGCTCGCCGTGAACCTCGGTACCGGCAGTATCGCCGACGCCGCCAACCTCGTGGAGTACTGCAACGCTCCCGTCGGGTCACTGTATGCCGACCTGCGCGCCTCGCATGGCTACCCGGAGCCCCACGACGTGCGCTACTGGTGCTTGGGTGGTGCTTGGGGAACGAAATGGACGGCCCCTGGCAGCTCGGCGCGCTCGGGGCGCTGGAGTACGCCCTCAAGGCGCAGGCCGCCGCCCGCCTGATGCGCCGCCAGGATCCGGACCTCAAGCTGATCCTGTGCGGCTCCTCCACGCCCGTCATGCCCACTTACCCCGAGTGGGACCGGCTCGCCCTGGAAACCTGCTGGGACGAGGTCGACTACCTCTCGCTGCACTACTACGCCGACAACAAGGACGACGACACCGACAGCTACCTCGCGCTCACTACGCAGTTCGAGGATCAGCTCGACACGCTCGCCGCGACCGTGCGGTACGTCAAGGCCAAGCAGCGCTCCAAGAAGGACGTGTACCTGTGCTGGGACGAGTGGAACGTCTCCTACAAGGTCCCGCCCGAGGACGGCGCGTGGCGCGTCGCGCCCCCGATCGTCGAGGAAGTCTTCAACCTCGAGGACGCCCTGGTCGTCGCGCAGTGGCTAAGCGTTTTCCTGCGACGCTGCGACGTCCTCAAGATCGCTTGCGTCTCCATGCTCCTCAACGTCGCCGGCCCCCTCCTCACCACTCGAACGCAACTGCTGCGCCAGACCACCTTCTACCCTCTGATGCTCTTCAGCCGCTACGCCACCGGACGCGCCCTCGACCCCGCTGTCCAAGCGCCCACCCACGTCACGAAGAAGTACGGAGAGATGCCCCTCCTGGACGTCTCCGCCAGCGACGACCCTGCCACGGGCCACGGCGCCGTGTTCCTCGTCAACCGCAGCATGACCGAGCCACTCGACACCGAAGTCGTCTGGCAGGACGCTCCGCCGACCGAGGTCACCAGCGTCATCCAGCTTACCGGCAGCGCCCCCAAACTCACCAACAGCTTCACGCAACCCGACCTGATCGCGCCGCGGCACCTGCCCGGACTTCCCGTCGAAGGTGCGCGTGTAAAGCTGACGCTGCCGCCGCTGTCGTTCACGGTGCTCACCACGCGGCGCTGACCCGCATCACCTCTCCCCCTCGCCACGGGCCGCTCGCCGCGCACTCTGAAGCGGCCTGTGGCGCAACCACACTCCCAGGAGCTTCCCGATGACCACCCACCCCACGGTCGCCGAGCACGTACTGTTCACCCCACCCTCCGGCGAGGGCAGCAAAGGCACGTCCTACACCCGCGTCGTCCGCCTGCAACACCCTGGACCCGCGCAGGGCCGGCTACTCGCCAGCTTCGAGTACTTCCCATCACGCGCCCTGCCCATCTACGAGAGCCTCGACGACGGCCGCACCTGGTCACCCGAACCGATCGCTGTGGTTCGCGACACCCAGCGCCCCGAGTGGGGGCTGCGCTACCAGCCTCACCTGTACGAGCTGCCCGCCGACGCCGGCGACCTACCCGCCGGGACGCTCTTGCTGGCCGGCAACAGCTTTCCCGACGACCTCAGTGCCTTCGAACTGCAACTCTACGTCAGCTTCGATGCGGGACGTAGCTGGACGTTCCGGAGCGCCCTCGCGAATGGTCCGGCCGCCGACGCACCCGTGTGGGAACCGAACCTGCTGCTGCTCCCCGGTGGCGAACTCGTCGCGTACTACGCCGACGAGACGCACAAAGCCGAAGGCTTCAACCAGCTCATCGGACACAAGGTCTCCCGCGATGGCGGCCTCACGTGGGAAGCGCAAGTGTACGACATCGCGCACCCCACCTTCACACAGCGGCCCGGAATGCCCGTGGTCGTCCCATTGCCTGACGGGACGTACGTGATGGGATACGAAGCGCTCATCGTGCAGGACGACGGCTCGACCTACGCCCCGATGCGCGTGAAGTTCTCGAACGACGGACTGAACTGGGACGACCCTGCAGAACCCGGCCTACCCGTTCACACCGCCGACGGCCTCTGGCTCGACTCCACCCCGTACCTCGGCTGGAGCCCCGCCGGCGGCCCGAACGGCACGCTCATCGCGACTGCCATGCACACCTACGATCACGCTGGAACGAAACGACCGCATGTCCTGATGATCAACCGTGACGACGGCCGCGGCCCCTGGGAGGCTCTCCCCTCCCCTGTGCAGTTCCGGCCGGGCGGGCACCTCCAAGCCGGCTGGAGCCAAGCGGTCCTCGCCTCACCTGAAGGACGACACGTGCTGCACCTCGCCTCATCCGACTTAGGCAACGGCGTGAACGAAATCCGGTACGCCACCGCCCCCTTGCCCGACCCAGCCCAGGCTGTCCTCTAACGCAGCGCTCGGCCAGAGCGCCCTGGTGACCGAACTCCACGACAACCTTCAAGAGGTCAAGCTCCTCATGACGACTACCATTCCAGGAACGACCCCTCGTGACCTCGCCAACGCCCTGCGCGTCCTCGCGATGGACGCCGTCGAAGCCGCGAACTCCGGTCATCCAGGCATGCCCATGGGCATGGCAGACATCGCAACCGCCCTTTGGCAGCACCACCTGCGACACAACCCCACGAGTCCGCTGTGGCCTGACCGTGACCGCTTTATCCTCAGCAACGGTCACGGCAGCATGCTGCACTACGCCCTGCTGCACCTCACCGGGTATAACCTCGAGCTCGAGGAGCTCCGGAACTTCCGGCAGTGGCACTCCAAAACCCCCGGGCATCCGGAGCGTGGTTACACCCCTGGCGTGGAAACCACGACGGGCCCGCTCGGGCAGGGTCTCGCGAACGCCGTCGGCATGGCCCTCGCCGAAACGCTCCTCGCGAGCGAGTTCAACACCAGCGAGCACACCATCGTCGATCATCACACGTACGTCTTTCTCGGCGACGGCTGCCTGATGGAAGGCCTCTCGCACGAAGCGTGCACCCTCGCGGGCACCTGGGGCCTGAACAAGCTTATCGCCTTCTGGGATGACAACGGCATCAGCATCGACGGGCACATCGAGCCTTGGTTTTCGCATGACGTCCCCGCGCAGTACCGCGCGTACGGCTGGAACGTCATCGAGAACATCGACGGGCACGACCACCAGAGCGTCCTGCACGCCATCGAGGACGCCAAAGCACAGCACGAACGCCCCACCCTCATCTGCTGCCGCACCACCATCGGCTACGGCGCACCCACCAAAGCCGGCACGCACGACGTGCACGGCGCTCCTCTCGGCCAGAACGAAATTCGAGCGGCACGCAAAGCGCTCGGCTGGACGCACGAACCCTTCGTAATCCCACAGAACCTCCAGGGCGCCTGGGACGCGCGTGAACGCGGCGCGACCCTCGAGCAGGACTGGAATGACCGCTTCGCCCGGTACGAACTGGAGTACCCGGAGAAGGCGGCCGAGTTCCGCCGTCGCTTGGCTGGCGAATTGCCCACCAACTGGACGGAAACTCGTGATGATCTCCTCGCGGGCGCGAGCACTGAAACGACGAGTCTCGCGACACGCAAAACCTCGCAGAACGTCCTCGAGACGCTCGTGCCCGCACTGCCGGAAGTGATCGGTGGCAGCGCGGACCTCACGCCGTCCAACCTCACCCGCGTCCGCGCCTCCAAACCTCTCGAGTTCACCCAAGGCGGGGCATCAGGGAACTACGTGCAGTACGGGGTGCGGGAGTTCGGCATGACTGCCATCATGAACGGTCTCGCCGCGCACGGCGGCTTCCTGCCGTACGGCGGAACGTTCGCGATCTTCAGTGACTACGCCCGCAACGCGCTACGCATGGCCGCCCTGATGAAGATCAAAGTTGTGTACGTCCTGACGCACGACAGCATCGGCGTCGGGGAGGACGGCCCGACCCACCAGCCGATCGAGCAGGCCGCGAGCTTGCGCCTGATCCCGAACTTGAACGTTTGGCGTCCCGCGGATCTGTTCGAGACGGCCGTCGCATGGACGCACGCCGTCGAGTACCAGGGGCCCACGGCGCTGCTGCTGTCCCGGCAGAACCTCCCGCAGCTCGCGCGCGAGCCACAGGCACGACCGGACGTGGCGCGCGGCGGGTACGTCCTCTCTGACGCCGAGGACGCGCGCGTCATCCTGATCGCCACGGGATCCGAAGTGCACCTTGCCGTGCTGGCCGCCGAACAGCTCGCTGCCGAAGGCATCGGGGCGCGTGTCGTGTCCATGCCGTCCACGACGACGTTCGACGCGCAGGACGACACGTACCGCAGCACTGTGCTGCCACGCGTCCTGCCTCGCGTCGCCGTCGAAGCGGCGCACGCGGACGGCTGGTGGAAGTACGTCGGCCTCGACGGGGAAGTCATTGGCCTCACGACCTTCGGGGAGTCCGCGCCGGCCGCGCGTCTCTTTCAGGAGTTCGGCGTCACCGTGGAGAACATCGTTTCAGCAGCCAAACGCGTGATGGTGCGTGCGGAAGGGAAATGAGCATGGCGAGCACACTGGAGCAACTCCGCGAATTCTCCGTAGTGGTCGCGGACACCGGCGACCTGACGGCCATCGAGCAGTTCCGCCCGCAGGACTGCACCACCAACCCCTCCCTGATTCTCAAGGCCGCCCAGCACTCCGCCTCCGCTGACCTCGTAAGCGACGTCATCGAACAGGCAAGCCGAGCAGAGGAGAGCGTCGAGCGCATTCTCGACCGGCTCGCGGTGCGTTTCGGCGTGGAACTCACCAGGCTCGTCCCCGGTTTCGTCAGCACCGAAGTGGACGCGATGCTGTCGTTCGATCGTGACGCCATGATCGACAAAGCCCGAAGTCTCATCGCGCTGTATGAGGAGCAGGGCGTGATCCGCGAGCGGATCCTGATCAAGCTGGCCGCGACGTGGGAAGGCATTCGCGCGGCGGAAGTGCTCGAACGCGAAGGAATACACTGCAACCTGACGCTGGTGTTCGGCCTCGAACAGGCCGTGGCGTGCGCGCAGGCCGGGGCACTCCTGATCTCACCGTTCGTGGGTCGCATCACCGACTGGTACAAGAAGCACGAAGGCAAAGACAGCTACCCTGTCGATGAGGACCCGGGTGTGCAGAGCGTGCCGCGCATCTACGCGCATTTCAAACAGCAGGGGTACCCCACGGTCGTGATGGGCGCGTCGTTCCGCAGCGCCGCGCAGGTGGAAGCGTTGGCCGGCTGCGACCGACTGACGGTCAGTCCGGCGTTGCTGGGGAGCTCGACGCGGACCAGGGAACGCTGGTTCGGCAGCTCACGCCGGGTGAGGTGGCGGCCGAGCGGGAGCCGCACCTCAGTGAAGCGGCGTTCCGGTGGGCGCTGGTGGAAAACCAGATGGCGGGCGAGAAGCTCATTGAAGGCATTCGCGCCTTTCACCAGGATTACCTGAAGCTTCGTCAGGACGTCGAGGCGAAGCTCCACCAGATACTTCGGCCAAGTACTGCATCGGCCGACTGAAATGAAGTGAGTGACGTCGCGGTGCAAAGGACCTCAAAGG
This sequence comes from Deinococcus peraridilitoris DSM 19664, assembly GCF_000317835.1. Classification (NCBI taxonomy): domain Bacteria; kingdom Thermotogati; phylum Deinococcota; class Deinococci; order Deinococcales; family Deinococcaceae; genus Deinococcus; species Deinococcus peraridilitoris. The sequence continues at coordinate 788,687 of NC_019793.1, forward strand.
CTTGCTGGACGCACTGCCCAAGGCTGGGATCGCTCCTCTCGTTTCCATCTCGTGGGCTGGGCCCGATGCAGCCATCAATTGCCTCACGTCCATCACAGTTCCACGATCAGCCTGATTGAACCTCCCGCGTCGGTCGCTTCGCGTGTCGCGACGCTGCTCGAAGGACACCATGACCACCTTGATCTCCTCAGCTCGACCTCAACCACAAGCACATCACCGAGTCGCGGTCACCCCGCCCATGGGCTGGAACAGCTGGGACTGCTACGGCGCAAGCGTCACCGAGCTGGAAGTCCTCGGCAACGCGCAGTACCTCGCGGAGCACCTCAAGCCCTTCGGCTGGGAATACGTGGTGGTGGACATCCAGTGGTACGAACCCGAAGCGAACTCCAGCGTGTACCGCCCCTTCGTGCCCCTCGAGATGGACGCCTACTCTCGGTTGATGCCCTCCACCCGACGTTTTCCATCGGCGGCGGACGGCGCGGGCTTCAAGCCGCTCGCGGATGAATTGCATCGCCTGGGCCTTAAATTCGGAATTCACATCATGCGGGGCATCCCGCGGCAGGCAGTTCACGCGAACACGCCCATCCTCGGCACGAATGCACGTGCACGTGACATTGCCCATCCAAACTCCATCTGCCCCTGGAACACCGACATGTACGGTGTGGACGCCACCAAGGAAGGCGCGCAGGCGTACTATGATTCGCTCTTTCCGCTCTTTCAGCTGTACGCAAGTTGGGGCGTCGATTTCGTGAAGGTGGATGACATCGCGGCGTCCCGGCTCTACCATTTCCATCCAGCGGAAATCGAGCTCATCCGCCGAGCCATCGACCGGTGTGGACGCGAGATGGTGCTCAGCCTCTCCCCCGGTCCGGCACCTGTCGAGCACGCCCAGTTTCTGGTCGACCACGCCAACATGTGGCGGCTCACCGACGATTACTGGGACCACTGGGACATGCTCTACGCCATGTTTGAGCGGTGTGACGCATGGAGCGCGTACGTCGGCTCGGGTCACTGGCCGGACTGTGACATGCTCCCCTTAGGCCGTATCGGCCTGCGTTCCGTCGATGGCGGCGGCCGAGACCGGTTGACGCGCTTCACGCCTGACGAGCAGCGCACAATGATGACGCTTTGGTGCCTCTTCCGGTCGCCCTTGATGTTCGGTGGAGAGCTTCGGGACAACGACGAAGCGACTCTGGCGCTGCTCACCAACATGGACGTCTTGGCTGTACATCGTCATGGGGAGCGACCACGGCAACTTTGCCGGGAGGGAGACTTGGTGGTGTGGACGTCAGACATGCCGGACGGCCAGGTCAACCTCGGGTTATTCAACCTCTATGATCGTGCCGAAACAATTGTGTTTCCCCTTGCGGAGCTCGGGCTGCATGGAACGCTGCACGCCTCAGATTTGTGGGTCGGTCAGCCCATGAACGTAGAGCGCGACGTCCTATCCGTCCATCTTGAGCCACATGCGTCGTGCCTTGTTCAGATCTCCGGAGATCCGTAAGAGCTTGAGAGCAGAACGCTTTCCGGGGTCTTCCCTCGCAGGGACAGCTCTCGGGTGCGGGCATTAGGCGACTTCGTGTCTCTCCGCACAGTGTCCTGTTCATGTAGGGCCAGCGGTGCACCACGCTGGGAGAGAGCTGGTGCTCACGACAGAGCTGGGCGATAATTTCTCTCCGTGTTCGATGGACAGGACGATCTCAATCTTGAACTCGCGGGTGTGCTGCCGTCCGGGCATGGTGAACTCCTTCGTCTGCTGGTCAGCCTACTGGCTGCCAAGGCGAAGTGTCTTGCTCCACTGTCCGCTCCCAGGGGTTCACTCCAGGCCTGTGACGGTCCATTTCAGTCAGACCGCCGGTCTGACACACCGAGATAGTGGGGCGGCACCTGATCGGTCAGCCAGACACCATTGTCTGAAAGCAGAAACACGAATCCATCGTGATGCATATGCCGGGCGTTCACGCGCAGTACCACCGCCCGGCCACACCGTGATCCCACCCGGTGGGCTGTCTCTTCATCCCTGGACAGGTGCACGTGATGCCGCTTCATGCGTTGCAGACCATCCACCAAAATAGCCGCGAGGTACCTTTCGGCCGTACCGTGATACAGGATTTCGGGCGGGATCGCAGGCTCCAGGAGCAAATCGACTTCTACACTGTGTCCCTGGTTGGCGCGAATCAGGCCACGAACCTCGTCGAGCGCGAAACGTTGTTTGTCGCTCGACGCCACCAGGGCACGCAGTTCGTCCAAGGTGATGCGCACGCCACGGGCCGACAGGGCAGACAACAGCGCGTCCGTTTTCACCCAGCCTCCTGGCAGCAGCGACATCCCCAATTCGTGGGGTGCATGCCGCAGGAAGCGTGACAGGATTTTGCTGAGCTTGACCTGGCGGCTGTTCATTTGTCCAAGCTACAGATCCGGTCGTCCGAAGAACAGCGCCGATTGGCGGAGGCAGAAGAGGCAAATCCGAACAGGCCCGCCTTTGTGCATCCTGGCACCCGGTGTTCGGCCGCCTGAGCGTGTACAAGAGCAGCATGACGGCTACAGGTTTGGCCCGCTTCGTCCTGGTGCTGGGTGCGAGTCTGTCATGGCCGGCAAGTCAGGCAGTCACGCCCGGGACGGCGTCACCTCGCTGTCCTTCGGAATTTGGCGCGGAACCACGCACGCCAGCCGAACACCGTCGGCGAGCCGAGTGGGTCCCGTACCAGCGCCAACTCCCGCTGTACGAGGCGCGCCTTCCCGGCAAGCCGGACCGGCAGCTCGTCATGCCGGTGAGTGGCGTGCGTGTCCGGCAGGTGCGTGACACCTTCGCCCGTCCGCGCGGCGGTGGACGGCTGCACGAAGGGCAGGATATCTTCGCTCCACGGAACACGCCCGTATACAGTGCCGCTGCCGGCTTCGTGTGGAGAATCTCCGAAACACCACTGGGAGGCAAATGGGTGTTTACCGTCGGTGCGGGCGGTCGGCGGTATTACTACGCGCACCTTGAGCGCTTCGCTGCCGGGCTGCGCGAAGGGCAGCGGGTCACCACCAGCACCCTGCTGGGCTACGTCGGTACGACGGGCAACGCACGTGACACGCCGGCGCACCTGCACTTTGAGGTCAACGAAGGCTCGCAGGCCCGGTGCGACTACCGGGCCATCGACCCGCTTCCGCTGCTGGTCGATCGGCCGCCGAAACCGTCCGATCGCTGAGGTCCCAACAATAAACCGCCCGGTGGGCGGCTTCATTGCCTGTCAAATATGGTGCTGCATCAGTTGTCGATTCCCACGCCGATGGTAGATGCTGCGTGTCAGGTCGGTTTCAGGGCTGTCTCTACAGGTTTTCGCGGTTTATGTCGGAGTTTGGCTCCAGAGCCTCCAGCCGTGTCTCCAGGGCCTGCACGCGGCGCAGCAGGGCCACCAGCACCAGCGCGTAGTGGTCGTAGAGTTTTGGCCGCTCCATGCGGTGCTCTCCTCCCAGCCAGCCCTCCAGCAGCAGGCGCGAGCGCTCGATGATCTCGTCGTCGGTCAGGTCCCGGTATGACCGGCCCTCGAGGAGGGTCTTGGCGAAGTTCAGTTCTGCGTCGCTCATGACCTGAGCCTAAAGCAAGGCGTGCCCCGGAAGCCGGGATGCGGCCGTGCTGTTCGCGGGTAGTGTGTGACCGGGACCGGCAGAGCCGCGAGCACGGACCGGCCGGAAACGGGCCACGAACGGTCAGCGTCAGGTCGATTCTGGCAGGCACCACAGTCCCGCAACATGCCGGAGCGTTCGGGTGAGGGGCATAATGAGCCGCATGACGCAAACGCAACAACATGCCCATCTCAGCGTCCGCACGCTGGTGACCGGGCCTCTGCAGGAAAACGCGCTGCTCGTTCGGGACGCAGCCGGTCAGGGCTTCGTGGTGGACCCCGGCGACGAGGGAGAGCGGCTCCTGCGTGAAATCGAAGCGTTTGGATTGCGTCCGCAGGCCATCGTGCTGACCCACGCTCACTTCGATCATCTGGGGGCCGTCGAGCAGTTGCGCACCACGCTGGGCATTCCGGTGTTGCTGCACCCCGCTGATCTCGAGATTTACCGCTCGGCCTCGCAGAGTGCGGCGCGCTGGGGTATGAACGTCATCCAGCCCGCCGACCCCGACGCGTTCCTGACGCCAGGCGAGGTGCTGCAAGCCGGTGACGTCCACCTGACAGTGCGCGAGCTGCCCGGTCACGCGCCCGGACACGTGATCCTGAAAGGTACGGATTTCGTGCTGGCCGGTGACACGCTCTTTCGCGGCTCGATCGGACGGACAGACCTGCCGGGCGGGGACCACGTCCAGCTGATTCAGGGCATCACGCGTGAGCTGCTCTCCCTGCCTGACGACACGGTGGTGTATCCCGGGCACGGTGGGGCCACCACCGTCGGGCGCGAGCGGCTGCACAACCCGTTTCTTTGAGGCTGACTGCTTGGTACCCGACAGTTTTGTGACTTCAAGTGCCAGCCGGTGAGAAAAGCTGGTCCACCAGCTCCAGGAGCGTGGCAGCCTCGCCCCACACGGCCCGCGTGAACGCCCGTATCAACCTCGACCAGCCAGCTGCCAGCATCCCCACCGCCGCGCGGCCATGGACCAGCACCCGCCGTGCCTCCCCGGCGCCCAGCAACGCACACCACACCAATGCCAACGTCAGCAACCCGATCAGCCGTGACACGTGCGCCGCCCGCGTCATGTGCGACGATTCCAGCCGGAAACCCCTGGACTTCATCGAAGCAAAAAGTGACTCCACTGCCCACCTTGCGGCATAGCAGTCCAGCAGCCGCTCGGCTCGTAACGTCCCGATCACCACCACCCGCTCACCCTCAGCGCTCACGGCCACGGCGACGTTCACGAAGGTACCCATCACCTCCACCTCGTGCGCAATCACCCCGCGCTCGTGCGCCTTCAGGTCAGGCAACCACTCGCACGCCGGCAAACCATCGACGTTGGTATCTGCTCGGATGCGCAAGCAGAACGGCACGCGGTGCCCGGTCAGGAACGCCAACCAGTCTGCACCGATGAATTCACGGTCAGCGATCAACAAGCGAATCTGGTGGGGTTTCAGGAGTTCGAGTGCCTGCCTGAGCAACTCCGCGCGGATGCTCTGGTTGCTGCTTCCACCATGGTCGAGCGTCTCCCACAAGAGTGGGATCGCGACGCCGCGCCAGCGAACGGCGAGCACCAGCAGGTTGACGTCCTGCATCCCAAGTTTCCAGTTCGTTCGGTCGAGAATGAAGATGCGCTTGCCGTCCGGGAGGGCTTGGAGGACGAAGCGGGCAACATCGAGTGGGCACAGCGGGTGCTGCTGGAAGAACCGTTCAATCCGCCGGATCACCGAGGAGGTTTTGGCTTGGCCGGGGAAACGCGTGGCGAGCTTGGCATGCCGGGTGTCCTGCGCGGTGATCAGGGCGAAGAGTATCAGGACGAGCAGGTCGAGCTGGTTCTTGCGGTAAGCGGGGAAGTATGCCCGCAGGCGGGATTGGAAGGCATCGAAGGCAGGCTGGGACGCGTTTCTTTATGCCTCACTCGCTCCTGAGAACCTTGCACTCAAAACTGTCGGGTACCAAGGGCTGACTGACACGTGCCGCAACACCGGGTGAAGTCAAACCGTAAGTTTGCCCTGACACTTCCCTGACGCGCCGCTGAACAATGAAGGCGTGATTGTCTCCTTTCATGTAGCACGGTGGCGCGGGGTCCTGCACCGGTGGGACGTGCCAGCACCCGCGGCGCGTCAGGGTCAGATTGCCCGGTGGGCCTGCACGGCCATGCAGGCCGGGAGGCAGCCGTGAACCACGTGGTGGTCGTGGAAGACGAACCGACCGTGCGTGACGTGGTGCGCTTTCACCTGGAGCGTGCCGGGCTGCGGGTATCGGCGTTCGAGACCACCCACCAGTCGCTGGACGCATTGGGCAGCGCCGACGCGCTGGTGCTCGACTGGATGCTGCCCACCGAAAGTGGCCTGAGTTTCCTGCGCCGTCTGCGTGGCGACCCGGAGCACCGCCGCCTGCCAGTGCTGATGCTGACGGCGCGCGCCGCTGAAGCCGAACGTGTCGAGGGACTCGAGAGCGGCGCGGATGACTACCTCACCAAGCCCTTCTCGGCCGCCGAACTGGTGGCCCGGGTGCGGGCACTGCTGCGCCGCGCCGCTCCCGAGACGCTGCAGGTGCTCACTAACGGTCCTCTTACCATCGATCTCGCTGGAGCGGAAGCGCGCCTTTCGGGCGAGCGGCTGCTGCTGACCCGGCGCGAGTTCGACCTGCTGGCGTTCCTGACGCACAACCTGTCGCGGGTGTATGGACGGACCGAACTGCTCGACCGGGTGTGGGGCGCGGACTTTCTGGGCGGCGAGCGTACGGTCGATCAGCACATCACGCAGCTGCGCGCCCACCTGCGCGAAGACCCAACCTCGCCGCGCTTTCTGGAAACCGTGCGGGGCAAAGGCTACCGCATGCGCAACTGGAACCATGAGCAGGGTTGAAGCGTACCTGTCCGGGCCCGGTTCAGGAGCCAGCGAAGCTGCGGTGACTCCGCGGCGCACGCAAGGGCCCCAGGGCGCACGGCGTCCACGCAAGCAGGTGTGGCCCGCAGGGAGAAGAACGTGACGCCTGGCCCCGGAGAGCCGCAGGACGTCTCCTGGATAGATGCGCTGGCGCAGGCTGTCGTGTTGCACGAGCACGGCATCGTCACGCGTCTGAATGCCGCCGCCGTGCGGCTGTGGAGCGTGAGCAGTGAGCGCGCACGCGGACGGCGGCTGCTGGAAGTCGTGCGGCGACACACCCTGGAGACCCTGGCCGAACGCGGCGGTGAACTCGATCTGGAAATCAGCGGGCGCGCCCTGCACTGTCGCGCGGTTCCCGGCGCGCTGATCGTCGAGGACGTGACCGACCTGCGCCGCCGCGAAGCGGAATTGCGCGAAGCGGCAGCCGTGCTGTCACATGAATTCCGCACGCCCGTCACGGCGCTCAAGGGGCTGCTCGAAGCCTTGCAGTACGAGCTGCCCTACGACATGCAGCAGAGCTTTGTCAATCAGGGCATTGCCGAAGTCGAGCGTCTCGCCCGGCTGGTCGAGGACCTCGCGGTGGGCTTTCGCCCCACGCGCGCACGGACGTTGCCCCTGTCCGAAGTGCTCGCTCGCGCTGAGCGTCTGATTGCACCGGAACTGGCCAGCTCCGGCGTCTGCATCGATCGCGGCGAAGACCGGCTCATTCGTGCCGATCCGGACAAGCTGTTACAGGTCCTGATCAACCTGCTCGAAAACGCCCTCCGTTATGGTCCACGCCCCGGCAAGGTACAGGTCCACTCCCGCACGGGAGAACCCCACGTTCCGGGTGAGCTGGTCGAAATAGCCGTCATCGACGGTGGTGCTCCGCTGCGTGACACGCACAACCTCTGGCGCGCCCACGTGCGCGGAGAAGGAGCGCAGGGCAACGGCAGCGGCATGGGACTGTACATCGTGCGCTCGATTGTCGAAGGATGGGGCGGACAGGCCTGGACGCAACGGCTCGCGCCCAGCAGCGAGTGGCCGACGGGCGCCAATGCCTTTTGTTTCACGGTTCCGGGCAGCTGACATGACTGCCTGCCGGTCGTGGTAGATTCCACCCGTGCGGCGGTAAAACCGCCTGCTCAGTCCCGATACCGCGCGCTCAGGCGCGCACGAAGGAAACCGCCATGCGTGAAGCCCTGGAACACGATCTGCGCAGCATTCTGGAAGGCGCCCTCGAAATGCTGGACGTGGTCGCCCGTCAACTCGACTTCGCCCGCGCCTCCCTGATCGAACGAGACACGGGCGCGCTGGCGAATGCCCGCGCCCTCGACAAGGAAGTCGACGCCATGGAGACCCGCATCGAAGCCGAGTGTCTGCGCGTCATTGCGCTTCACCAGCCGGTCGCGCGCGACCTGCGTCTGATCGCGCTGATCCTCAAGAGCCTCACCGACATCGAGCGGATGGGCGATTACGTCGTGCACGTGGCTGAGGACGGCGTGGAGCTGGCGCAGGAAACGGCTTTGAAAAAGTACATCAACCTGGCGCGCATGCTCGAGCGGCTGGGTGAGATGATCGACAGCCTCAAGCGGACCATCCGCGAGCGCAACGTGGAGCTGGCGCGTGCCACGCTGGAAATGGACGATGAGGTCGACGATCTGTACGAGCAGATTCAACGTGAGCTGGTGACGTACATGCTCGAAGATCCGCGCACCATCGGCAAGGCCATCACCCTGATGCGGGTGGGGCGCAGTCTGGAGCGCGTGGGCGACCACATCGAGAACGTCGCCGAGCGCGTGAATTACTGGGTCACCGGTCAGCGCACTTGAGCATTGGCGTGCCGCGAACGTTCGCATGGCTGCTGATGGTGCTGGGATGCACCTCTGGCGCCGTGAGCGTCGTCGGCACGGCTCCTCCCTGGCTGCGTGAACTGGGTGGGCTGGAAACCCACTACCGTCAGACCTCGGCGCCGGACGCCTTGCGCGAGCTGTATGCAGGCCGGGCGGACGTGGCACTCGTGAGCCGGCCTGGTCCTCTGCCCCCCAGGGGAATTGGGCCGGTCGTGTTTCTGCCCGTGGCTGTCTATCCGGTCCGGCTTGCTTACCGCCTGCCTGGCGTGGATTTGCAGCTTGACCTCAAGACCGCCTGTCGGATTTTTGCCGGTCGGGTCCTGACCTGGGACCACCGCGAAATTGCCGCCCTCAACCCGGAAGTGCGCTTGCCCTCGCTGCCAATTCTGACGACGGCCCGCAGCGTCCCGAACGCCGCCAGCCAGGTGTTTGCGGAGGCGTGCGTGACGGGTGGCTGGTGGCCTTCGACGTGGCGCAAGAGCAGCTGGTCGGCGGGCGCCGTCAACATACGGACCCGGCAGCGCGAGCAGCTGGCCGACTTGCGGGTGACCGGCTCGTTGGGTCTGCTGGGGCCCCTGGAGCAGGCACCGGACCTGCAAGTCGCCCGACTGCGCAGTCCAGGCGGCCTCTTCGTTGAGGCCTCGGTGGCGCAGGGTGTGGACGCGGTTCCCGCTTCTGTGTATACCAGCCTGGCCCCGGTGAAGGACGCACAGGCGTATCCGCTCCGGGGGTTGGTCTGGGCCGTTTACCTGCGTGAGCAGCGTTACCGGGAACGCGGACTTCAAGAAGCACAGGCGCTGCACGCTTTCCTGACGGCCCTGCAAGCTCAGGACAGTGAGTTCTTCACGCCCCTGCCCGAACAGGAGAGGCCGAGCGTCCGGCTGACCTTTGGTGGCCGCGACCTTGCGACGTTCAAGGGGCCACCCGCTCCCAGGCCATAACGAGGCTGGGGTTACGCCTTTTCACCGACTTCCAGCACGATCTTGCCAAAAAAGTCCCGCGAGGCCATCCGTTCATGGGCCTGCGCGGCCTGCTCCAGCGGCATCACGTCCGCCACCACCGGACGCAGCCTCTCCTGTTCGAGAAGGTGGGCGATTCTGAACAGGTGACCTTTCGGACCCATGGTGGAACCCAGAATGCGCAGTTGCTTGTAAAAGACGGCGCCCAGGGGCGTGACGGCCTCGTAGCCGCTGGTGGCGCCGCAGGTGACCAGGGTGCCTCCCCATTTCAAGGCGCGCAGGCTGGTCTGCCAGTTATCGGCGCCGGTGTGGTCGAGGGCAGCGTCGACGCCCACGCCACCCGTCAGGGCCTTGATGCGCGCGCCGTAGTCCTCTTGGCGGTAGTTGATGACTTCATCCGCACCAAGCGTCCGAGCGAGGCTCAGCTTGCTGTCGTCTCCGGCCGTGGCAATGACGCGGGCACCGGCCAGCTTGGCGAACTGAATCGCCCAGCTGCTCACGCCGCTGCCCGCCGCCATCACCAGAACGGTCTGCCAGGGCCGCAGGTCGGCCTTGTCGAAGACCATCTGCCACGCGGTCAGGCTGGCAAGTGGCACCGTGGCGGCCTCGACAAAGGTCAGCGCGGCAGGCATCGGCACGATGTTGGCGCGCGGCACGACCACAAAGGGCGCGTAAGCACCTGTGCGGTGCTCGCCGAGAATTTGGTAGGCGCGGCAGAGGTTGTCCTGACCACTCAGGCACTGCTCGCAGTGCCCGCAGCTGATCCCCGGGTTGACCATCACGCGCGCGCCGAGGTCGAGGTCGTGCACTCCGGGGCCAACGGCATCGATTTCGCCGGCGGCGTCACTGCCCAGCACGTGCGGCAGGGGAAGCCGGGGACTGGCCAGTCCCCGGCGTACCCAGGTGTCGAGGTGGTTGAGGGCCACGGCGCGCACCCGCACACGCACTTCTCCTGCCTGGGGTTGTGGAATGGGTAGGTCTTGAAGTTGCAGCACGTGCGGCTCTCCGCGTCCGGTCATCACGACGGCGCGCATGGTGGCGTTGGGCATGGTTTATGCTAGCGAACGTTCGCTTGGCACGTTCGTTTCCTGTTCTGTGTCCAGCGGTGTCAATCATGAAAGCGCAGGCGAGCCTGCGCCCAGCAGAGCCGATATTTGTTACACTCGGTTCATAACTGAACCAAGTTCAAGTTTGGCCGTGTTGGCCCAAAGGAGCGCGTGTATGGGGCATCCCTGGTTAGAGCATTACGAAAGCGGCGTACCGCACGATATCGAGCATGTCGACGACTGCGTTCATCATCTGCTGGAACAAGCCGCCGGGCGTTTCCCCGAGCAGGTCGCCGTGGAATTCCTGGGCTCCACGCTCACCTACCGCGAACTCTGGCGAGAAGCGCGCAAGTTCGCGCACGCCCTGCAAGCACTCGGCGTCCGCAGCGGATCGCGCGTCTCGATCATGCTGCCCAACACCCCCCAGTTTCTGATTGCCTTTTACGGCGCCTCGCTCGTCGGGGCAGTGGTGGTCAACACCTCACCGCTTTACGTGGCACGCGAGCTGGAGCAGCAGCTTAACGACTCAGGCTCCGAAACCCTCGTGATGCTCGACGCCTTCTATCCCCGCTACGAAGAAATTCAGGCCCGTGTACCGGTCAAACGCGTTATCGTCACCGGAATTCAGGACGCCCTGCCGTTTCCCAAGAATGTCCTTTATCCGATCAAGGCGAAACGGGATGGCAACTGGGTGCAGATGAAAGGCAAAAAAGTCCTGGCCTGGAAGTCGCTGCTGAAGCGCACTGCGCCCGAAGTGCTGCCTGTACACGTCCATCCCGACGACCTGGCCCTGCTGCAATACACCGGCGGCACGACCGGCACGCCCAAGGGCGCGATGCTCAGTCACCGCAATCTGGTCTCCAACACCCGACAGTGCCGCGCCTGGATGCCCGAATTGCGCGATGGACAGGAAATCATACTGGCCGCCATTCCGTTTTTTCACGTCTACGGCATGACGAGCGCCATGAACTTCGGCATGCTCATCGGCGCCAAGCTGATCTTGATTCCCAATCCCCGCGACATCCGCATGCTGCTCGTGGCCATCCGCAAGCACCGACCCAGCATCTTTCCCGGGGTGCCAACCCTGTATAACGCCGTCAACAACCACCCTGACACCCCCAGCTTTGACCTGACCTGCATCCGCGCCTGCATCTCGGGCAGCGCGGCCCTGCCGCTGGAGACGGCCCGCAAGTTCCGCGAAATCACCGGAGGCGCCAACCTCGTCGAGGGCTACGGTCTCACCGAAGCCAGCCCGGTCACGCACTGCAATCCGGTGCGGGGCGAACAGCGCGTCGGCATCGGCCTGCCCGTTCCCGGCGTATCCGCCATGGTGGCCGGCGAGGGCGGCTCACCCGTGCCGCCGGGCGAGATCGGCGAGCTGTGGGTCGCGGGGCCGAACATCATGCAGGGCTACTGGCAAAAGGAAACGGAAAGCGCCAAAGTGCTGCAGCAGCGTGGCGGGCGCACCTGGCTCGCCACAGGGGACATGGCCGTCATGGACGAGGACGGCTACTTCCGCATTGTTGACCGCAAAAAAGACTTGATCATCACCGGAGGCCACAACGTCTACCCCCGCGAAGTGGAAGAAGTCCTCTACGCGCACCCGGCCGTGCTCGAAGCGGCAGTGATCGGCGTGCACGACGAGTACCGCGGCGAGAGCGTCAAGGCGTTTGTGGTGTTCAAGGAAGGCACGCAGGCGTCCTGGGAAGAGCTCACCGCGCACTGCCGCGCCGGTCTGTCTCCCTACAAAGTGCCCCGCAGCTGGGAAGCGCGCGGCGAACTGCCCAAAAGCGCCGTCGGGAAGGTTCTTCGACGGGCGCTGCAGGAAGAAGCCGTCCAGGCCTGAAGCGGGAGTCAAAGACGTGACCCTCGTTTGGTCATTGTGTTCGAGCAAACGGCGTGAGTCACCTCGACCAGCAGGGCCCGAGCGCGCTTCGATAGCTGTTGCCTGCTTCTGCCCACCTGGAGGCATCTCGTTCTGCACGTCGCAGCGTGGCCGAAAACCCACGCTGCGACGTGCCATGCCCACATCGAGCCCTCAGCTCCTTCGTTGGTCATGCGGCCGCAAAGCGGTGCATGGCTTTTTGAACCACGCTTTTCACCCACAAACGGCTAGAATGTTGTCTACCATGCCGTACACCATTCTGGTTGCCGACGACGAAAGCGCCATCCGCACGATGCTTGAGGTGATTCTGTCGGCGGATGGGCACGATGTCGTGCCGCTCGGGGATGGAAAGGCCGTACTGGAGTACCTGAAGGACTACACGCCCGACGCCATGCTGCTCGACGTCAAGATGCCGTTCGTGGACGGCTACGAGATCTGCAGCCGGGTCAAGCGGGTCAAGCGCCTGGCACACGTCCCGGTCGTGCTGCTCACCGCCTTCGACGACGATCAGACGCGTGACCACGCCAAGCTGGTCGGCGCGGACGATCTCATCTACAAGCCCCTGAGCGGCAAGAACCTGCGTGGACGCGTCGCGCAGCTGATCGAGTCGAAAAAGGCGCCGGGTCGGCTGACATCATGACAGCGCACTTCGGCACCAGCGGCCCGGATGCCGCGTCCGCTGCGCTTTTTCGCGCTCCCGACTTGAGGATTCATACGAAATGAACCTGTTTTTGCGTCTTGTGCTGCTGCTGCTGGCCCTGGCCGTGGCCGCCGTGGTGGTTGCTGCGGGCGTCGCCGCCACTTTCGTATCGAAATGGGCCAGCGACATTCCCGACTACCGCCGCCTCGATTCATTGACGCTGGGCACCACCACCCGCGTCTACGCACGTGACCTGAGCCCCTTGGGCAGCCTCACGCCCGCACTCGCCGGTGGAGCGCGCATCAACCGCACGCTCGTCACCCTGGAAGAAATCAGCCCGTACATGATCGCGTCGGTGGTCACGAACGAGGACCGCCGCTTCTTCGAGCATTACGGCCTCGACCCGATCGGTATCTCGCGTGGCCTGAAAAAGACCCTCAACAACGAACGCGTCGAGGGCGGCTCGACCCTCACCAACCAGCTCGTGAAGCTGACGCTGCTCGACGATCTGGGCGGCGCGCGCACTCCCGAGCGCAAGGTCAAGGAGTGGCTGCTCTCGCTGCAGGTGGAACGCTCGTTTACCAAAGAGGAAATTCTCAACAACTATCTCAACGCCATTTACTGGGGCGATGGTGGGGCAGTCGAGCTGTTCGGTGTGCACGCTGCCGCGCGCGCTTACTTTGGCAAGCTTCCCCGCGACCTGAACCTCGCACAGAGCACCTACCTCGCCACGCTGGTGCCCTCACCCCGGCGCTATCTCGACTACAAAATCCAGCGCGGGTACATGCGCAGCCTGCTGGAGCGGATGGTGGAGGACGGCTGGGTGACGCGGGCGCAGGCCGACGCCGCCTGGCGTGAAAAACTGCAGCCCCGAGGCTGGAAGGTGACTTACGACGCTACCGGTAACGTCAAGAGTGCCGAGCTCGTCAACCGCAGTGCCACTTACCTGCGCGCCGTGACGACGACACGCGCGCCGCACTTCATGCAGCAGGTCGAAAAGGAATTGATCGCGCGTTTCGGAGCCGAGCGCGTGTTCGGCTCCGGCGGACTGAACGTGTACACCACCCTCGATCCGCAGGCGCAGTCGGCAGCGGAACTGGCCTCCCGGCAGGCCGTCGTACCACAGGGCGCGACGCTGGGCGCGGTGCTGCTCGATCCCTACACCGCCGAGGTGCTGGCCATGGTCGGTCAGAAGATCGAAGCAGGTCGCCCGCCGCCCGAGTGGAACAACGCCGTGCAGGGCAAGCGCCAGGTGGGCTCCTCGATCAAGCCGCTGCTCTACACCACTGCCCTCTCCACGGGCCTGACACAGCTGCACACCGAGGAGGACCGCCCGGTGAGTTTTCCGTGCTCGGGCTGCCCGGACGGTGAGTACAAACCGCAGAACTTCGGCGGAAAGTTTTACCACCGCGACATGACCCTGCGCGAAGCGCTCAACCGTTCGCTCAACATTCCCACCCTGCGCCTGGCCGACCGCATCGGGCTGCCGACCTTTCGGGGCAAGCTGACCGAACTGGGTTTTACCCCCTCGCGTGACTCTGGGTTGTCGCTGGCCATTGGCACGCTCGAGACCACGCCGCTGATGATGGCTGCCGCCTACGCGCCCTTCGTGAACGGCGGCATCTGGAGACAACCACGTTATATCTCGCGCGTCACCACGGTGTCCGGACAGGTACTGTATGACGCTGCCAACGAACGCCAGGCACAGCGGCGCGTCTGGAGCCCGCAGGTCGCTTACCTGGGGCTCGACATGCTGCTGGGGTACGTCAACGACTTCAGGCCCACCGAGGGTGGCTTCGGCTGGAAAGCCCGCATTCCCGGCTGGGAAGTGGGCGGCAAGACCGGCACCACGAACGATGTGCGCGATCTGTGGTTCGTCGGCGCGACGCCCACTTACGTCGGCGCGGTGTGGGTCGGCAAGCAGGCAGGCGGCACGATGGGCGACAAGGATTACAGCGGCGAGGTGAACCCGCCCATCTGGCGCACCATGGTGATGGGCGCGCTGGCGGGCAAGCCACCTCGCCAGTTCACGGTACCGGACGGCATCATGTACGAAACCGCTCCGTTCAAGCGCGACGTGCAGATCGCCCTGGTCGACCCGAATTATCAGGGCAAAACCACCGTGATCGAGCGGGACAACGAGCTGCCACAGCTGCGCGAAGCCAGCCCCCCGCCAAGCGACGCCACCGTCAAGGTCAACCTCGACCGCCGTACCGGGCGCCTCGCCACCGAATTCACGCCGCCCGAGTTCGTCATCGAACGCCGCGTGCGCCCCGAGGAGCTGCCCGGCTACGCTCCCGATCCCAATCCGCAACCCCTGCCGGACGACCTTCCCGCTTCACTCCCGGCAGCGGCTCCCAAGCCACCGACGGACAGCCCGGACGGGATTCCGCGTGCTCCACAGCTGCCGGCGCAGGCCGGGGGAAACTCGTGAAGTGCCCGTCCGGCGGGCTGGCCCTGGGCCTGCTTCTCATGGCCAGCCCGGCCCTGGCGGTGCCCCGCCTGGGTGAAGCGCTGCCCCCTCATCCCTGGCAGACCCAGCGCGCCCCACTCGAACTGGTCGTCGTGTACAGCCACGACTGCGGAGACCTGGGCGCCCTTTGGAAGGACGTGCTGCAGGCAGGCGTGCCCGTGCGCGCGGTGAACGCCGAGGGCGTGACCGCGCCCGCGCCTGGCGGGGTGAACGTCTGGCGCGGCGAAGACGCCACACGCTTTTCCCGGGAACTCCGGGTGCGCGTGTATCCCAGCATTCTGCTCGTACGCGAAGGCCGCATCCTCAGTCTTTGGGAGGGGACAATCGACCTGAAGGCCTTGCGCGAGCTGCTCTAAACTGCCTTCATGAATCCCGCGCAGGCGGAGGTCCTTCCGGCGCTCGGCATTGCTTTTGCCGCCGGGCTGCTGTCGTTTCTGTCGCCGTGCGTGCTGCCGCTGGTGCCGTCTTACCTGGGAGTATTGGGGGGCGGGCGCTCGCCGCTCGTGCGGGCACTTGGCTTCGTGATGGGGTTCGGCCTGGTGTTCATCGCGCTGGGCGCCACGGCCAGTTACCTCGGGGCGCTGCTGGCACCGCACAAGATCGTGCTGGGCCGCGCCGGAGCCATTCTCATCATCGCCTTCGGTCTCTTTATGCTGGGTCTGCGTCCGCGTGGCCTGATGCTCGATTCACGCCGCATGCGGGGAGCTGAACGCTACGGAGCCGTGGTGCTGGGCGCCGCCTTTGCTTTCGGCTGGAGTCCCTGCCTCGGCCCGATTCTCGGCAGCATTCTCAGCCTGGCAGCCAGCAGCGCCAACCTGCCGCGCGGCGTGAGTTTGCTGGGCGCCTACACCGTGGGGCTCGCCGTGCCGTTTCTGCTGGCCGCCCTGCTGTGGCGCCGGCTCAATCTGCGCGCCCTGTCCCGCCTGAGTCCGGTCTTCGAGAAGATCGGGGGCGCCATTCTGGTGGTAGTCGGTCTGCTGATCTTCTCAGGCGAGTTCACACGCCTGGCGGGCTTCTTTTTCGAAATCACCCCGGCGTGGCTGCGCCAATACCTGTGATGCCCGCACCTGTGACGCCCGCACCTTGGACGCCCCAACCGGCAGTGCAGCTGCGCGGCCTGTGGTTGCGTCTCGGCCGCGATCTCGTGCTGCGTGACCTCGACCTCGACGTGGGCCAGGGCGAAGGGGTCGCGCTGCTCGGCGAGAACGGCGCTGGGAAAACAACCCTGCTGCGCCTGCTGGCTTCGGCCATCGGACCGACGCGCGGTGACGGGCGGATCTTCGGATACGACCTGCGGGATCGGCGTGCCGTGCGCGAGCACGTGCACCTCCTGTCGCACGAAAGTGGCCTCTACCCCGACCTGACCCCAAGCGAGAATCTGCGTTTCGCCCTGCGTATGCACCGCCAGGAGGGGGATGTCCCTGGGGTACTGGGGCGGCTCCACCTGTCGGGCGCCGCGCACAAACGTGTACGTCACCTCAGTGCGGGCATGCGCAAACGGCTGGCGCTCGCCCGTCTGCTGATGCTCAGGCGTCCGCTGCTCCTCATCGACGAGCCCTTTGCCAACCTGGACGCCGCCGGACGCGAACTGGCCCTGGAGGTGCTGGGTGAGGTGCGCGCCGCCGGGTCGACCCTGATCGTCGCCGCGCACGAACCCGAGCTGACCGCGCGCGTCACCAACCGCACCCTGCATCTGGCTCAGGGGAAACTGAGCGAGACGCAGCGGTGAAAGCTGCCTGGAACATCGCCCTCAAAGACTGGCAGCTGGCCGGCCGGACGCGTGACGTGCTGACGTCGACGGTGTTCTTCGCGGGCCTCCTGATGCTGATCCTCGCCTTCGCGCTGGGTCCGGAGAGACTGAGCGGGGCAGCTCCTGGCGTGCTGTGGAGCGCCCTGGCACTCTCGGCAGCCATCGCGGCAGGCCGTGCATTCGCCGCCGAGCAGGAAGCCGGGGCGCTCGAAACCCTGACGCTTTACCCGGCAGCGCACGAAGCGCTGTACCTGGGAAAGCTGCTGGGCACCCTGGCGCAGCTGCTGCTGCTGGCGCTGGTGATTGTGCCCGTGGCAGTCGTGATGCTGGGGCTGCGGCCCATGGAGGGCGCCCACGCCGCAGCCTGGCCGCTCCTGGCCCTGACGGTGCTGCTGGGCCTGATCGGTTTTGCCGCCACCAGCTGCTTTTACTCGGCGATCACCGTGAATCTACGGGCCCGCGAAGCGCTGTTGCCCGTGCTGGCTTTTCCGGTGATGGTGCCGGTGGTACTGGCGTCAGTGCGCGCGACACAGCTCATTCTGGAAAACGGGCTGGCAAGCGAATGGGGAGCGTGGCTGCAGTTCCTGGCGCTGTACGACCTCGCGTCGATTGTCGTGGCGTCGCTGCTGTTTCCCTACGCGCTCGAAGGCTGAGCAATCATCGCGTCCGTAGCCGCTCCCGGGTGCGGGATATTCGCACTTGGTTGGGGTGCGCTTTTGCGGCATGCTGTGACGAGATCGGCACCCGGTGTTGTCCAACCGTGCTGCCCGGAGGGAACTCCTGGCGCTTCAAGTCCTTCGCACATTACCCTTGGCTTCGTGCCTTCAGGAGACAATACGATCATGCGTGACCGCCTCACTCCTGTTCTCGGCCTGCTGACGCTGGCTGCGTTCGTGATCGGCCTGTACTTTGCTTTTACCTCACCGCCCGACGTGAACCAGGGGGACCTGGTGCGCATCATGTACCTGCACGTACCCAGCGCCTGGCTCTCCTACCTCGCTTACGGCGGTACCTTCGTGTTCGGCCTGGGTTACCTGCTCACCCGCCGGCGCCACCTCGACCGTCTCGCGGCCGCGTCGGCCGAGATCGGGTTGCTCTTCACGGCCCTCACCCTGCTGGGCGGCAGTCTGTGGGCGCGTCCCACCTGGGGCGCCTACTGGACCTGGGATCCGCGCCTCACCACCACCGCGCTGTCGCTGGTCATTTACGGCGGGTACTTTATCGTGCGCGGCCTGATCGACGAACCCGACCGGCGGGCACGGGTCGCTTCGGTCATCGGGGTGATGGGAACGCTCTACATTCCGGTCAACTACATGAGCGTGTACTGGTGGCGCTCGATTCACCAGACCCCCACCGTGCAGCTGCTCGGCAAAACCCACCTGGCCGCCGATCCACGCATGCTCAGCGCGCTGTTCGTGATGCTGGGCGCCTTCACGCTGCTGTACCTGCTGCTGCTGCGGCTGCGGGGCAAGCTGGCCGCGAAAGTCGAGGCGCGCGAAGAACACAGTTTTGCACGCATGCACGGCGAGACCCCGACCAAGGCACTTCAGGAGGGATGGCGTGGATAACTTTGCTCCGTTTGTGTTGTGGGTGTACGGCACCACCGCGGTGGTGCTGGTGGGGTACCTCGGCTACCTGTACACGGGCCTGCGGCGTGAAGGGCGCGATAAAGCGGGAGACGGGGAATCATGAGCCGTCCCGAGCTGGGCGAACTGCCGCCGGCCAGACGCCGCAAGCGCGGCAAGGCGGGTTACCTGGTGGCGCTGATCGCCCTGCTGGGCGTGGTGGGGGCGATGCTGTACGGCAACCTCAGCAAAAGCCTGGTGTACTTCGTGACGCCCACCGAGTACCGCAGCGCGCTGGCGCAGTACCAAGGAAAAACCCTGCGGCTGGGCGGCCTGGTGCAGGGTGAGCAGTACGACCCGCAGACGCAGCTGCTGCGCTTTACCATCACCGACGGCAGCGTGCATTACCCGGTGCAGTACCAGGGCGCCGTGCCGGAACTCTTCAAGGCCAATCAGGGGGTGGTGGTCGAGGGCAGGTTCACGGGCGACACCTTTCAGGCCCGCTCCCTGCTCGTCAAACACTCCGAGGAATACCGCGCCCCCGATGGTCCGGTCGATCAGGCAGACCTGAAAAAGCTGCTGCAGGATACCCGCTGACACCTCCGGGATGGGACATGTTGCTCTTCTGCCCGGCGCTAGTTTGAGGGAGAAGCGTTCATTCTCGTGAGTCCCGTGATTCACCTCGTTCACCTCGTTCTCCCTGCTGAGGTTCGCTGCCTTGAACTTGATTTCCTTTGAACTCTCCACGCTCGGCGCCTTCGGGCAGCTCTCACTGTTGCTGGCGCTGGCCTTCACGCTGCTGGGTCTGGGTCTGGCCGTGCTGGGTGGCCTGCGGCGTGACGAGCGTCTGACCGAGGGCGCGCGGCGCGGTGCGTGGGTGGTCTTCGGCTTTTCCACGCTCGCACTGTTCACGCTGGAAGTGGCGCTGCTGCGTGACGACTTCAGCGTGCGTTACGTCGCGCAGCACTCCATGACGGTCTCACCGCTGTGGGTAAAGGTCGTGACGTTGTGGGCGGCGCTGGAAGGCTCGATTCTGCTGTGGGCGTGGCTGCTGGCACTGTACACTTTCCTGCTGTCGCTCACCGTGCGGCGTGACGCGCTACGGCCCTGGGTGCTGGCCAGCATGTTCGTGTCACTGGTGTTCTTTGTGGGCGTCAACGCCACCATCGCCAGCCCTTTCACTCCGGTTGCCAGCCCACCCGCCGAAGGCGGAGGCCCTAATCCGCTGCTGCAGAACCACTGGATGATGGCCGTTCACCCGGTGCTGCTGTACTTCGGCTTCGTGGGGCTCGCGGTGCCGTTCGCGTACGCCGTGGCGGCCCTGGTTACCGGGCGCAGCGGAAGCGCGTGGATCACCCAGACCCGCCGCTGGACGGTGGTGGCGTGGTCCTTTCTGTCGGCGGCCATCGTGGCGGGCGGCTGGTGGAGTTACGAGGTGCTCGGCTGGGGCGGGTACTGGGCCTGGGACGCGGTGGAAAACGCCAGCCTGGTCCCATGGCTGCTCGCAACGGCCTTTTTGCACTCGATTCAGATTCAGGAACGCCGCCGCATGCTGGCCGCCTGGAACGTCTGGCTGATCGTCGCCGCGTACGGTGCGACCATTCTGGGCACCTTCATCAACCGCTCCGGGGTGGTCGAGAGCGTGCACGCCTTTGGCAGCGGGCCGGTCGGGCCGGTATTTCTGGGCTTTTTCGCCGTGCTGATGCTCGGGGGTGCCGCGCTGGCTGCCTGGCGGACGCCCCTGCTGCGCGACGAGCACGCCATTGACACACCCGTTTCGCGCGAGGGTGCTTACCTCGCCGGCAACGTCCTTTTTCTGGTCTTCGCGGTCATGGTC
This sequence comes from Deinococcus peraridilitoris DSM 19664, assembly GCF_000317835.1. NCBI lineage: Bacteria > Thermotogati > Deinococcota > Deinococci > Deinococcales > Deinococcaceae > Deinococcus > Deinococcus peraridilitoris. The sequence goes on from NC_019793.1 coordinate 809,168, forward strand.
GTGATCGGCACGCTCTTTCCGGCGCTGGTCGAGGCGGTGCGGGGCGTGCGGGTCAGCGTAGGGCCACCCTTTTTCAATACCTTCGCGGTGCCGATGGGGCTGGGGCTGCTGTTCCTGATGGGGGTCGGTCCCTTGCTGCCCTGGCGACGTGCGCCAGGTGAGAAGCTGCTCGCCGCGTTGCGCCTGCCCGCAGCGGCGGCGCTGATGGCGGCCACGCTGGCCGTGGTCTTCGGGGTGCACTCGGTGGCCGTCGTGCTGACCGTGGCATTGTGCGCCTACAACGTCGCGGGCCTGGCGCTCCTCAGCGTGCGCGCCGCACGTCAGCGCGGCAGCTTTGTGGCCGTGGTGCGTGAACAACCCCGTCGGCACGGCGCTCACCTGGCCCACCTGGGGCTGGTGATCGTCGCGCTCGGCCTGGCCTTCAGTGGCGGCTACAAGCGTGAAGCCAACGTCACGCTCAACCTGGGTCAAGAAAGGCAGGCCCTGAACGAACGCCTGCAGTTTCTGGGAGTCGCGCAGCAGGAATTTCCCGAACGCCGCAGCGTCTACGCCCGCGTGCTGGTCGACGGGGTGGAGTACCGTCCGCGCCTCAACATCTACCCGACCTCGCGCGATTCGCTGCCTACTCCGGCCGTACGTTACCGGCTGCTGAGCGACACCTACCTCGTCATGACCTCGTTCGACGCGCAAGGCGGCCAGTGGGTCGCGCTGCGCCTGATCGAGTCTCCCCTGGTGTCGTGGATCTGGGCCGGCACCGTCGTGATCGTGCTGGGCGCCGCCCTGACGCTCGTCTCGCCCGCCCCGGCCCGAGCGGCGCGCCGCGCCACCCGTTCCCTGAGCGCGACCGATTGATGAATCCCCTGGAGTTGATGTGAAACGCTGGATACCTCCTATTCTTGCCGGTCTGCTGGTGATCGTCCTCGCGGCCGCGTTGCTGCGCGGGAGTGGTGACGCGACCGGTCCGCTGGTGGGCAAGACTGCCCCCGATTTTCATTTGCAGACTCTTGACGGCGGTGACGTGCGGCTGTCCGACCTGCGTGGCCGCCCGGTCATCGTGAACTTCTGGGCGTCGTGGTGCATTCCCTGCCGGGAAGAAGCTCCCCTGCTGCGCGAAATTGCCGAGCAACAGGCAGAAGGCGGCCTGGTGATCGTGGGCATCATGTACCAGGACCGCGAAGCCGACGCGCGCAAATTCATCGAGGATTACGGCCTGACGTTTCCCAGCCTGATCGACAAGGACCTCAGTACCGCCATCGATTACGGCGTGGGCGCCGTGCCGGAAACCTTTCTGATCGACCGTGACGGCGTCGTGCAGCGCCACCTGCGCCAGCCGCTCACCCGCGAACTTTTGCGCGACGAACTGCCCAAGATCGGGGTGCGGTTGTGAGCACGTGGTGGGCCGGCTGTCTGGCCGTGATGGTCGCGCTGCTGGTCACGGTGGCGTTCTCGCAGGAGACGGGAAGTGTTCAGTTGAGCGCCGCTCAGGAAGCGCGTGCCTTACGGCTGGGTGACACCCTGCGCTGCCCGGTCTGCCGGGGTGTGCCCATCACCGAGAGTCCCAACGAACTTTCGGCCCAGATGTTGCGAAGCGTACGCGAACAGGTTGCGGCGGGCCAGAGCGACGCGCAGATCTACGCTTACTTCGCCGTGCGGTTCGGAGAGAATGTCCTGCTCGACCCACCGAAGCAGGGCCTGAACCTGACCTTGTGGGCCTTGCCTGCGCTGGCGCTGGCGTTCGGCGCTGTTGCCCTGATCCGTTACCTGCGCGCGGCAGGCCGCGCGCCCATCGACACGCCGGACGATGACCTCCTCTCACGCGTCGAGCGGGACGTGGAGGCAGGGCGATGATGCTGGGCGCGCTGCTCACCGTCCTGATCCTGGCAGCCCTGGCCGTGTTGCTGGCGCCGCTGCGCCGTCCCCTGGTTACGCTTCCCGAGGACAGCGCCCGCGAAGCCCTGGAGGAAGACTACCGCGCGTCGCTGGGCGCGCTGCGCGAGCTCGACGAAGCCTGCGCGCGCGGTGAAGTGGAGAGCGCTGCCGCCGAGCGTGAGCGGCGCCGACTCAGCCACCGTGCGGCCCGCACGCTGAGTGCGCTGGAACAACTTCCGCCCGCCCCGCTCGCCCCTTCATGCTCACCGCTGGGCCCGGCCCTGCTGGTCTTGCTGGGTGTCACGGTACTGCTGGCCCTGGGTTCGTTCACTTTTCTGCCTCGTTGGCAGCTGGCAGGACTGGCACCAAACGAAGCCTTCGCGCTGAGAAGTGCCTTGCGGATTCCAGACCTGGCACGTGAAGCCCAGCGCACTGGTAAACCCGCCGCTTACCTCGCGTGGGGACAGGCGGCGTTCAATGCGGCCCGGTACGATGAAGCCGCTCAGGCCTACGCGGCGGTGTTGCGACAAAATCCCCGGCAGGCTGAAGCGCTGCGTCGCCTGGGGATGTTGCTCGTGCAGGGAGGCGACAAAGTCGAGGAAGGCGTCGCCTTCGTAAACGCCGGGGCCGCGCTCGATCCCAAAAACGATGAGGGCCAGCTGTTTCTGGGCTTCGTGCTGTCCCGGCTGGGACAGGACGAGGAGGCCCTCAAAGCCCTGGAGCGCTACCGCAGCCTCAATCCGCAGGGTCGTGACGCCGACGATCTGGTGGCGGCCATTCGCGCCCGGCGCGGAAGCGGCGATGAGGGCGAAGCCACTTACCGGCAGCTTGGCTGCGCCTCCTGTCACGGCGCTGAAGGACGTGGAGGCGTAGGCCCCAGCCTGCGCAACTCCCAGCTGGACCGCGAAACCAGCGCGCAGGTCATCCGGCGCGGCGCGGCCTCGATGCCCGCGTATGGTGAGGCAAAACTCTCCGAAGCTCAGCTCAGGACCCTGCTGGATCTGCTTTCCCGCTGGCAGGCCGAGCGCCTGCCGTGAAGACGATTCGTTCGCGCGTCTCTTTTCTGCCATGCCCAAGCTGACACGCCGACAATTGCTGGAACTGTGGTGGGTCCTGCCGGTCACTGCCACGCTGGGCACCCTGGGCACGATGCTGCACTATGCCGCGCGCATCGTGCTGGGCAACCAGCGGGCAGGGCCCACAAAGTACCAAGGTGGTCCGAGGGTGCCAATTGCACGCCTGGCAGACTTGTCCGGCGCTTTTGCCGCGCGTGAATTCACCTACCAGGGCACGCCGTGTATCGTCATGCGGCTTCCCGAGGCGACTCCCAGCAGTCTGAAGGTGGAAAGTGCGCACTTTGCGGCGTGGTCGCGGGTCTGCACCCACCTGGGGTGCAGTGTCAATCCGCTGCAGGACCTGGAAGCCACCGCGCTGACCTACAATTACCGCCCGACGCATCCTGTGCTGGGCTGCCCATGTCACTTCAGCGTGTTTGATCCACTGAGGCAGGGTGAAAGCGTCTTTGGCCGGGCGGTGCTGCCGCTGCCGCGGGTACAACTCGAAGCGCGCGCGGGAACGCTGTACGCAGTGGGCATCGAACCGCCGCCGCAGGCTTTTGTGAATTGAGCGCGCCGCGCTACCTAACGCTCGTTTGAGGTAGTATGAAACGGTTTTATGCGAGCCCTCTCCAAAGAAGCAAGGCCCGGCGCACTCATGATCGACGCGCCGGAACCCACGCCCGGTCCGGGCGAAGTGCTGGTCAAGGTCATGGCGACCTCGATCTGCGGCACCGACATGCACATCTACAACTGGGACGGTTGGGCCCAGAGCCGCTTTCCGGCTCCGATGGTCTTCGGACACGAAATGACCGGCGAAGTCGTCGCGGTAGGTCAGGGCGTCAATCCCGACATGGTGAAGGTCGGCGATCATGTCAGCGCCGAGACGCACCTCGCCTGCGGGCATTGTTACCAGTGCCGCACGGGCCGCAAGCACATCTGCCAGAATCTGCGCATTCTGGGCGTCGACGCACCCGGCATCTTCGCCGAGTACGCCGTGATTCCAGCTGAGAACGCCTGGGTCAACGATCCCGAGATGCCCTGGGAAATCGCCAGTCTGCAAGAGCCTTTTGGCAACGCCGTCCAGACGGTGCTGGCCGGGCCGGGCGTGAGCAGCAGGACCGTGCTGGTCACGGGCTGCGGACCCATCGGCCTGATGGCCATTCAGGTCGCGCGTGCGAGCGGCGCCAGCCTGATCATCGCCACTGACGTAAACGAAAGGCGTCTGGCACTTGCCCGCAGCATGGGCGCCGACCTGACGATCAATCCGCTGGCTCAGGACGTGGTCCGCACGGTGCGCGACGCCACGCGCGGCAACGGCGTGGACGCCTTGCTGGAATTCAGCGGCAACCAGACGGCCATCCGCCAGGGTTTTGGGGCGCTCACCTACGGCGGGCACGCCAGCATGCTGGGCATCCCGGCGGGGGCCATCGAATTCGACCTTGCCAACGACATCGTCTTCAAGGCCGCCACCGTGATCGGCATCTCGGGACGCAAGATGTTCGAGACGTGGTATCAGGTGCGCGAACTCGTCACGAGCGGCAAGGTGGATCTGGGAGCGGTCATCAGCCACCACGTGCCCCTGTCGCACTTCGAGGAAGTTTTCGAGGCAGTGCGGGCTGGCGAGGCCATCAAGCCCGTGATGCTGCCCCAGGAACGCTGAAGCCGGGCGAAACAGAGAAAAGCGGTTGGCGCGTACATGCGCCAACCGCTTTTCTTGGGCGGGTATACCCGCGGGCAAATTCCTACTTGCGCACGACCTGATCGACGGCTGCCGTGCCGGTGTAGCTTGTCGAGGCGTTCAGGTAGCCTTCCAGCACCACCTTCCACTCGCCCGCGACGGGGCTGGGGATGCTGACTTCCTCGCTGACGCTGGCGCCCTGCGTGCTGGAAGCCACCAGCTTGCCACTGGGGTCATAGACGTAGAGATCGAGGTCGTAGGCGGGGTTGCCCCAGTCGGTGTTGACACGCAGGGCTGAAGTGCCCGAGGGCACACTGAGGGTGTGCGTGTCGCGCGCATTCACGGCGCAGTCGAGCAATGGCGCGCAGAGAGCGGGTTCGACGGTTCCGCTCCACGAGGGCAGGTCACTGGTACTCAGGGTGTACTTGCTGGTGTTGGACTTGACCGCCTCGCGTACGGCGGCGTTCGCGTTCACGTACCCGTAGCCGACTTCCCACAGCTCGCGCTGCTTGGTCACGCCGCCACTGGTGTAGTACATCGGGCTGGCAGTTTTCTTGAAGATGCTCAGGATGGAGTCGAGCTTGAGGGCCGGGTTGGCCTCCAGCATCAGCGCCACGACGCCCGAGATATGCGGGGTGGCCATGCTGGTCCCGCTGATGGTGGAATACAGCGGGTTGTCGGTGTCGGGCAACACGATGGCGCCGGTGCTGGCCCGCGCGGCACTGATGCGCACACCCGGCGCGGTGATGTCCGGGTGCACGAGCGCGTCCCCGGAAATTCCGCGGCTGGAGAAGTTCGCGAGGTTGCCCTGCTTGTCACCGGCGGCCACGCTGATCACGCAGGGACTCGCCGAGTATGGATTGAGGGTGTTGGCCCCCGGGCCTTCATTGCCCGCCGCGAAGGCGACCACGACGCCCTGGTCGTATGCACGCTTGGACGCCAGGTTGATGGGGTTGTACGGCGCGAAGTCACCGCTGGAGCCCCAGGAGTTGCTGATCACCCGGATGTTGTACTTTTCACGGTTGTCCGGATTCAGCGCAAAGTCAAATCCCTGCAGCGCATAGAGGATCGAGATTCCGTCCCCGGCACCAATGCCGATGAGGGTCGCGCCGGGGGCCACGCCGGTGCGCACCCGCGCGCTGCCTCTGGACGCCGCGCCGCTTCCTGCGATGGTGCTCGCGACGTGCGTGCCGTGACCGCTGGTGGTATCGGTGTTGGGCAGGTCGGCATACAGGTAACCGCCCACCCCGACGTCGGTGATGGGACCGACGATCTTGACGTTACGGCCCACGTTCTGACCGACCTGCAGATCCGGGTGGGAAGCGTCGATGCCCGAGTCGATCACGGCCACGCCGACGCCCTTGCCGCTCACACCGTAGGTGGCACGCGCCGCGTCGGCCTTGATGTAAGCGACGCTCTCGGCCAGCAGGTAGCGCAGGGGCGCGTCCTGGTACACCGAGACAAGGCCGGGCAGGTTGGCCTGGAGGCGCTCGACAAGTTCGGGGGTGACCAGCGTCTTCACGGCTACCATGGGCAGGTGATCGAATGCCCCCAGGCCCTCGCCCGGGTCGACATCGAGGTTGGCGTCCATCCAGTCCACCGCGCGTCCTTTGGAGGCGTCGTCGGCGAACGAAAGAATCAGGGTCACGACCGAGCCGTAGCGCAGGCCCGAATCGACACGCACACCGCTCGTCTGGTTGCCGTACAGCGCCTGGCACTCGGTCAGGGTCGAAACCGCCTGCGCCTGAATGGGCTGGCTCCCCGCCGATCGGGCGGAATCGTGCAGGGACGTGTTGCTCGGCGTGTTCGTTCCGCATGCCGCCAGCACGAGGGCAAGGCTGGTCCCAAGAGTCGCGTACTTTTTCATGGCTTCCTTTCTGTATAGCGCCCGACCCTCAAAAAAAGCACAAAAGAACTTGTCGGTTTGTTGAGAGATCCACTCATGAAGGAGCCTGACCACTTTCATCTGACAGGGGATACGGAAAACGGGCGCATCTGGATCTCAGGAGCCTCCCATCCGGCAAAAAGATTCTAAACTGATGTATGGTCATGCTGCCCTCCGCACTGCGAGCACTTCTGCGGCAGGCACCAAGGGTGGTGGTGGCGCCTGTCGGTCGCGGCTTTGGACAAGAAGCACTCACCAACTGGGCCGAGAAGCACGGTTACCGCGTCGTGCACAGCGCTGCCGAGACCCAGGAAGGGCGTGCCTTGTGGTGCCCCAGGCGCAGGCGTGAATTGCACGCTTTGCCCAGGTATGCGCCGATCGGTGAGGTGCTGGTCCTCGACGAAACCCAGGCACGCTGGGATTTCCAGTCGTGGTCGGCGGCGCTCGCCCATCACCCGGTGTCGTGGCAGCGCGCTTCTTATGAGCAAAGTGACGGCTGGCCCGAGGCCCTCAAGTTTGCGTTGCAGCTTGCAGACAATGCAGGCGAGCTTCACCGTCATCCGCTGGCCACCGCCTACCTGACGCCGCTGCTGCCTCCCCCCACGTTGCGGGATGTGTACCAACGTCTGGCCGTGACGCCGCTCGTGCTTCCGGCCCTCTACGCTTTGCTGCAGGTGTCGCCCGACGACATCGAAGCGCTTCATGACGGTGGCTGGCTGTCCGAGGTTCCAGGCGGGCTGGCTGCACCCCGGTTGCTTCGGCGCGCCCTGGCACCTCGGGGTGGGCCACAGCAGGCGCAGGAAATCGCGCTTGTGCTGAGTGAGGCTGGCCAGGACGGCGCCGCCTTGGACGTGCTCGCGGAGGCTGGCGCTTGGCACGGGTATCTTGACGTGCTGGTGCGCGTGGCCAAGGCCAGCACAGGCGAAGATGTCCTGCGCGACCGCCTGCGTCCAGTGCCGCCCGTTCTGCGGGAAAAGGCAGAGTACCGATACCTGGCGGGCCTGCTGGCGCGAACACACGGAGAACTCGCCCACGCCGAGGCGCTGTACGATCAGGCTCTGCACGAGGCCCCTGCTTCACTGGCACCGCTGGTGCACAATGCGCGTGGCGTGATTCTGGCGCTGCAGCACCGCACCGACGAGGCTTTGAGTGCTTTTGAGCAAGCGACCGGTGGGGCGGGCGTGACTGCCGGGGAAGCGTGGCACAACCACGCCGGCTTGCTCGCGCAGCTGGGCCGGCACGGCGAAGCAGAGCAGAGCCTGAAAGAGGCGGTCGCGGCGTTTCGCGCGGTGGGCGACGAGGCGCGTGAAGCGCGCAGCTTCAAACTGCTCGGTCTGCTCTATACCGAACGGGGTTTGCTGCACGAAGCGCAGAACGCTTACCGCGAAGCCCTCAAACTGCTCAGAAACAGTGGCGCCGCCCTGGACGCGTTTGCGTTCCTGAACCTCGCCGAAGTGCACGCCCTGCTGGGCCATCCGGACGAGGCGCAAAGTTATCTCGATCAGGCGCGCGCGAGTGCCCCGGACACGCGCGCGCAGGGCTGGCTTACCCGCTGCGCCGCGTTGATCGATCTGCAACGCGGGCGTCTGGACGCCGCGCAGGGTGCCCTGGAAGCGCTGCTGACCAGCGAACCCACCGACCGTCAGCTGCTCGCCGAGATTCACCTGCTGCTGACCCGCACGCTGCGGGAGAAGGGTAAGCGTGACGAAGCGCGCGTACACCTGGAGGGCGCACTGCCGCTGGGCGTGCGGGCGGAACTCGAGGCAGCACTGCTGTCCGGAGAGGGCCTCGACGCGGTCATCGAGCACGCCCGAGCACAGGAATTCCGCCTGGAACTGGCGTCGGCGCTCGTCGCCCGCGGCAGCGCCGACGACGCCCGTGAAGCGTTGCGGCTGACTCGCACGCACGGCTACGCGGCCCTGCTCGAAGGTCCTGACGCCGTGAAACTGGCCGCGCACGTCGAGGAGGACGAAAGCCTGCGCGAACTTTTTCCACTGCACCTGACCCTCCTGGGGCCGCTGAAAGTACGCTTTGCGGGGCGCACCCTGAGCCTGGCCGACTTCCCGACGCGCAAAAGTGCAGCGCTGCTGCTCGCGCTGGCGTTCGCCGGTCGGCCTTACGGCCGCGAGGAACTGGCCGAGCGCTTCTGGCCTGGGGCCAAGAATCCGCTGGGCAGCCTGCAGACGGCGGTCTACCATTTGCGTGGTGCACTGGGTGTCCCGGTGGTGCGCAGTGAACGCGGGCTGCTCAGTCTGGCCTTTCCGGTGCAAACCGACCTGCAGGCGCTGCAAGCCAGCGGGCAGCAGGCACTGCTGCTCCATGAGGACGCCGGAGCTGCGTTGCTGCGAGAGTCGCTGCGCACGGCAGGGTCGTTTCTGCCTGAACTTCCTGACGAGTTCGAAGACGAGCGCGCACATGCCGAAGCCACCCTGCGCGAATTACGCTGGACGCTCGCCCGCCTGAGCCCTGGGGAAAGCGAAGTCCGGCGTGACGCGCTGCGTGCCTTGCTGGCCGACGACCCGTACGACCTTGACGCCCGCGCGACCCTCATCAGGGTGCACGAACTGCGCGGCGAAAACGAAGCGGCGGCACACGAACGCCGCCGCCTCGCCGAACTGGAACGCGAGTTCGGATGAGCTGCGCTCCTCCCGGCGGCACCGTCAGTTCGAAGTCATTCAGGGTGCATGACAGCAGCGAAAAGGTCACGTAAACCTTTGCTCTTGAAGTTTTTGGGCGCCTTATTAACCTTCGTCCATGAAGCGCGAAAAGGATAAGGAAGGAGGAGAACGATATGCCGATGCAAATGCAAGACCTGCAAGATCTGTTCGTCCACAAACTCAACGACCTGTACGACGCCGAGCAACAAGGCCTGCAAGCCATGCAGCAACTCTCTCAGCGCGTCCAGACGCCTGAACTGAAACAGGGCCTCCAGATGCACATCGAGCAGTCACAGCAACAGGTGCAGCGCCTCGAGCAGATCATGCAGAAACTGGGCCAGCAGCCCGGCGGCGAGCAGTGCAAGGGCATGCAGGGCCTGATTCAGGAAGGTCAGAAGCTCCTGAAGGAAGACGCCAGCCCCGAAGTGCTTGAAGCGGGCATCATTGCCGCCCAGCAGGCCATGGAGCATTACGAGATCGCCGGCTACGGCACCGCGCGCACCTACGCGCAGCTGCTCAAGAACGACGAGGCCGTGCGCCTGCTCGAGCAGACCCTCGAAGAAGAGAAGATGACCGATCAGCAACTCACGCAGATCGCCGAGAAGATCAACGTTCAGGCCATGAACGCCTGAAAACCGCAAGGGAAGAAACAAGAAGGGCGGCGTGGTGCCGCCCTTCTCTTTTGCTCTGCTTTTCGCGCTTCAGATGGGATAGTAGGCGCGGGCCTTCCCCTCGAGAAAGTCACGGGTGGGAATCCAGATGAGGGGGTGACGCTCCTCGACTTCGGGCGGGGGGCCGTAGCGCACCAGGTTCATAACGTCAGCAACCTCAATCCAGTGAGCGCCCAGCACCTCGGGGTCGGTGGGCGCGATCTCGCCACTGCAGCGGGCGGTGAAGCGCGCGAAGTTGGCGTAGTGATGATGCTTGCTGCCGGAGAGCATCTCGCCTTCGAGCAGGCTGACGAATTCGAGGTCGTTGACATCCAGGCCGGTTTCCAGCTTGACCTGACGAACGGCGGCGTCGGCCAGGGACTCGCCACCGTCGGCCTTGCCGCCCGGGAGACCCCAGAAGATGCTGCCGTCATCCATACGCTCGGTCACCAGCAGCAGTTTGCCGTCCTGAACGAGGTACACATGGGCGGCGCGTTTGATGGGAACGACGCGGGAAAGATTCATGCTCCGTTTAGTGTAGTGCCTTTCTTTCCTGGCGGATTTGAAGGTGGGAGTAGCGTCGTCAGCTGAGCGCATCCAGTTCAGGAATCCGCCTGAACTGGAGGGTTTTTCTTTATACCCCCATAAAATTCTGCTCGTCATCCTTTTGCGCCAACGATTTCGAGGAACCAGTACAAAATGAAGGTGTATCGTCATTTTATGATATTTCTCACATTTTCTATACAATTAAGTTTAAATGAATTACAATTTTTCACTCCAGGACAGCTTTTAATGACCCTCTTCTCGCGGTTACTAATCCATTACTCCAATAGTCCACACTCGCCTTCATGGATTGAAAAAGGTCCCATGAGAGGCCGAGATAGTAGAAGTCCAGACGCCAGATCAGTGGGAGTCCAGAGAAGCGATGCGGCAAAGGCTGGCGCGCAGGTGAGACGTCTGGAGAAAGTGTTGGCCTATCATGAGAAGAATCCACACGCTCCTCGTTTTCTCGGCGTTGGCCCTTGGCGCTTCCACCGTATCTGCCACCGGTACAACAACATGCAAGAACACCGGTGCCGAGATGGGCAATGGGCAGACAAAAGTTGCAGTTAAAAACGCGAACGGCAGAATAATTTGTATCGCCGAACCGGCAGCAGAGAATCGCCAAGCAGGAAAGGGTGGCAATAACGGCGGTGGTCACGAGAATAAGCCACCCTCCACCCCAAGCAAGCCCGAACCGGTCAAACCTGAGCCAGTCAAACCAGTCAAGCCCGAACCGGTCAAACCTAAACCAGCTCCAACCCCAGCTCCGGATAAACCAACCAAGCCGGCCCCGGCTCCGGACAAACCAACCAAACCGGCCCCAACTCCGGCTCCACAACCGGCCCCTGCTCCTGAGCCCACTCCGACTCCACAACCGGCCCCTGCTCCTGAGCCCACTCCGACTCCACAACCGGCCCCAACTCCGGCTCCACAACCGACTCCTGCTCCTGAGCCCACTCCGGCTCCACAACCGACTCCTGCTCCTGAGCCCACTCCGGCTCCACAACCGGCCCCTGCTCCTGAGCCCACTCCGACTCCACAACCGACTCCTGCTCCTGAGCCCACTCCGGCTCCACAACCGGCCCCTGCTCCTGAGCCCACTCCGGCTCCACAACCGACTCCGGCTCCTGAGCCCACTCCGGCTCCACAACCGGCCCCAACTCCGGCTCCACAACCGACTCCTGCTCCGGCTCCTGAGCCCACTCCGGCTCCACAACCGGCCCCAACTCCGGCTCCACAACCGACTCCGGCTCCTGAGCCCACTCCGGCACCGACTCCGGCTCCCAAGCCGCCAAAAAAATAACGATTTGCTTTCTGTTACCTACTGGGTTAACTGGAACGCCGTCGTCAATCAAGCTTGTATGTAACCGGTAGTCAACAAAAAGGCCGTAATAAAGGGAACGCCAGCGTTCCCTTTATTACGGCCTTTTTTCCAACAGATAATAAAGAATCGCCAGCAACTTCATGCACTTGCTGACCAATTCGCTTCACATTTCATGTCCCGAAATGCACGCAACGACTGTCAACTGACTGTATAAAAGGCTCTCGTCTTTTATCGTAACCCTATCCTGAAGTCACGCACGAACTCAAACGGCGCCTCCCCTTTCTGACTTAGCAAGGTGACCTGATCGAGTTCCAATGTGGGGTAAGGCTCGAAGCGCGCTTCGAGATCTTCGGCCAGCGCCCCTGCGTCCGGCCCCGTGTACGGTTCGACCAGCGTGAAGTGCGGTGTCCAGGAATCCAACCCGCGCGGCGTGTGAAAGAGCTTCAGGCGGGCACGCTCGTGAGGCGCGGGGTACTTGTGCGGGTTTTCCTGGACCATTCGCTCGAAACTCGACCCCGTCACGAAAGGGGCGAGGCGGGCAGTGAGCAGGGCGTGCAGCACCAGCAGCGCCTCGTTGGGATCAAAGCGGCGCACGATCACGGTACCCTCGTCCCACACTTCCATTCGTCCGTTTGACAGACGCAGCAATGAGTGCGGCGAGAAACACGCACAAAGCGCCACGATTTCCTTCTCGATTGCCGCAAAGCTCGCCGGGTCGCACTCAAAGGCTTCCGTCACCGTCAGGTGAAAGCCGTACTGACCGGCCTTGGCAACCCATTCGGGGCGCAGTTCGGGCAGCTGGGGCACGCGCCGCCCGGCCCGCATGTCGTATCCCAGCGCGGAGCTGCCCAGCTGGTAAAAAGCGTCCTCGGCGTTGGGCACGAGGTACACTGCAAAGCGGGTAGGTGAGGGGGTGTCGCTCATGCGTTCAGCGTAAAGAACGGCGCGTGAAAATGGCGCACCCTTCCCTCAAGAAGAAAGGCGGTCCTGGAAGGCCGCCCTCTTGAATGACGCCCTCCTGAATGATCTTGCAGCTACTCGGCGGCGCCTTTCTGGCGGAAGGGCAGGTACTTGGGCAACCAGAAGCGGCGGCGCACAAAGGCTTCGAGGTCCTCGTGTCCGAGGTTGCGAATTCGGTACTCGGCGGCCACCCCGTCTTTGATGGCGCGCGCCACGACGCGGGTGGCGACCTGGATGCTCACCTCCCGCAACCGGTCGATGGGCGGATAGACGCGCCCGGTGTCGGTGCTGGTGTGCTCGGCAAGCGTCCGTGCGGCTTCGAGGACCATACCGTCGGTGATTTCGCGCGCCCGGCTGATGACGGCGCCAAACCCCAGCCCTGGAAAGATGAAGGCGTTGTTGCCCTGCCCCACCGGGTAGGTCACGCCGTCGTGGACCACGTCCGCAAAAGGACTGCCGGTGGCCACGATGGCCCGGCCCTCCGTCCAGCGCACCACGTCGTCGGGCAGCGCCTCGACGTTGCTGGTCGGGTTCGAGAGCGGAAACACGATGGGCCGCCCGGCGTTGTGCGCGACCGCCTGCACGATGGGCTGGGTAAACAGGCCTCCTACTCCGGACAGGCCCAGCAGGGCGGTGGCGCGGGCGTTCTGGATGGTTTCGAGCAGGCTGGGCGCCTCACCCGAGAAAGTCCAGTCCATGAGCGCGTCGGGGGACTGCGCGTAGGGCTCCTGGTGGGGCTCGATGTTCTGACCGTGCACCAGGAGCCCCTGGCGGTCCACCACGAACAGGCGCGCGTGCGCTTCGTGCTCGCTCAGCCCAGCGCCCAGCAGGCCCTGCTTGATGGCCCAGGCCACCCCGATGCCACCCGCTCCCGCGCCGACCACCACGAAGCGCTGGTCGGCGAGCTGTTCTCCCTTGAGCTTGCAGGCGTTCAGTACCCCTGCCAGGGCCATGGCGCCTGTGCCCTGAATATCATCGTTGAAGCTCGGGATCACCTTGCGGTAGCGCTCCAGCACCCGGAAGGCCGTGCCACGCGCAAAATCCTCCCACTGAATGATCGCCTTGGGATAGCGCTGGCTGACCGCCTCCACGAAGCGGTCGAGAAAGTCCTCGTACTGCTCGCCTGAAAGCCGGGCGTGGTTCACGCCCAGATAGAGGGGATCCTCACGCAGGTCGGCGCGGTCGGTGCCGACATCGAGCTCGACGGGCAGCGTCTTGTCGGGCCCCACGCCGCCCGCGACGGTGTAGATGCTGAGCTTGCCGATGCTGATGGCCATGCCACCGAAGCCCTGGTCACCCAGGCCCAGAATGGCGCTCGAATCGGTGGCCACGATCATGCGCACGTCATCGAGCGGCACGTTGGCCAGGGCGTCCTCGACAGTGTCGATGGTGTCCGTCGAGACGCACAGGCCGCGCGGAAAGCGGTAGATATGCGAAAAGACCCGCACGGCCTCCCCCACCGTGGGCGTGTAGAGAATCGGCAGCATCTCTTCGAGGTGCTCTTCGAGCAGGGCGAAGAACAGCACCTCGTTGCGGTCCTGCAGGTTACGCAGATAAATGTGCTTCTCGAGATCACCGCTTTGCAGGCGGTAGCGGCGGTAGGCGCGCTCCTTCTGCTCGTCGATGCTGCTGACGTGCGGCGGAATCAGGCCGTCGAGTTCCAGCAGGCGCCGCTCCTCACGCGTGAAGGCCGTGCTTTTGTTGAGCAGTGGCAGGCGCAGCATCGAAAAGCCCGTCACGTCCACTTCCAGGTAGCGCTGACCGTCGGCGTCACGCTTGACGTCGTAGTAGCGGCTGATTTTCTTTCCCTTATCCCGGTTGATCGTCATGACTAGCAACGATCTTAGGACGCCGGGCACCGCGGTGGGCGTGACCAGCTTCCTTTTAACGAAACTTGCGTAGGCAAGGGTGAGGATGAGCCTCGTTCAGCGGCCCGCGCGGTATTCCTCGAAGCGCTGGGCAAGCTGGGCGAAGTTCTCGTCGATACGTGACTGCGGCAGCACGACCTGGGTGGTGGCACCGTGACCGATGAGGTCACCCAGTTCGTTCACGGCGCTCATGCGCGCGTAGATGCGGCGTCCTTCGCGGCGCTCGAACACCGCGGTCACGGTGACCTGCATGCCGGGCAAGGCGCTCGCCGTGTGCGTCACGCTCACCTCGGAACCGATCCCGCCCTCACCTTCTTCCAGAAAGGGCAGGATGATCTTGCGGCCCGCCTCCTCGAAATGCTTGGCCATCCAGTAGGTGGCGTACACCGGGTGCAGGGGGCCGAGCTCGTCGAAGTTGACGGTCATCTCGTGTGTGACGGTGATCGTCAGGGTCTGGGTATAGCCCGCGGGAATCTCTTTCACGCCCCTGCCTCAGACGCGCTCGATGACGGTGGCGATGCCCTGTCCCACCCCGATGCACATGGTGACGAGGCCGAACTGCCCATTCGTGCGCTCCAGTTCGTGCAGCAGGCTGGTCACGAGCCGCGAACCCGAGCTGCCCAGCGCGTGCCCCAGGGCGATGGCGCCGCCGTTGGGGTTCAGGCGAGGGTCCTGCGCGTCGATTTCCAGGTCACGCAGCACCGCGAGGCTCTGTGCGGCAAAAGCTTCGTTGAGCTCGATGGCGTGCAAATCACCCACACGGAGCCCTACCCGCGACAAAGCCTTGCGGGAAGCGGGCACCGGGCCGATGCCCATGATGCGCGGCGGCACTCCGGCGACCGCGAAGCTGCGGACGCGCGCGCGCGGCGTCAGGCCATGCGCCTGAGCGTACTCGCGCGAGGCGAGCACCACCGCGCTCGCGCCGTCGTTGAGGGAGCTGCTGTTTCCCGCCGTGACGCTGCCGCCCTTGCGAAAGACCGGGCGCAGGCCGGAGAGGGTCTCCAGGCTGGTGTCACTGCGCGGACCCTCGTCACGCGTCACGAGCGTGCTGCCCTTGCGGCCCTGAATCTCCATCGGAATGATCTCGCGCTCGAAATGCCCGGCTTCCTGCGCGCGCAGGGCCTTCTGGTGCGAGTGCAGTGCAAAGCGGTCCTGTTCCTCGCGCCCGATGCCGTACTCCTCGGCGAGGTTCTCGGCCGTCTCCCCCATCGCGTCGGTGCCGTACAGCTCGCGCATGCGCGGATTGACGAAGCGCCAGCCCAGGGTGGTGTCGTACACGGTCTGGTTGCCGGTCGCGTAGCCTTTTTCGGGTTTGGGCATGGCGTAGGGGGCACGGCTCATGCTCTCGACGCCTCCGGCGACGTACAGGCGACCCTCACCGGCCAGAATGCTCTTGGCCGCGGTGTTCACGGCGTCCAGACCCGAGCCGCACAGCCGGTTGATGGTCGCGCCCGGCACCTCGATGGGCAGACCGGCCAGCAGCAGCCCCATGCGGGCCACGTTGCGGTTGTCCTCTCCGGCCTGGTTGGCACAGCCAAAATACACGTCCTCGATCTCGGCAACGTTCACACCCGCGCGGGCAACGGCCTCCCGGATGGCAGCAGCGGCCAGGTCGTCCGGACGGACGCTGGAAAGGGCGCCACCGTGCCTTCCGACGGGCGTGCGGGCGGCGGCGAGAATGACGGCTTCATGCATGGGGAACCTCGGAAAGGGGTGGGATGGTGTGCGCACTGCGCAGGTGGTCCGGACGGTCGGGCTGCAGACGTGCGTCACCCGCAAGGTGGTCGTTCACGGCCCAGGTGTGCAGGGTCGCACGCAGCGGCGAGAGGGCGTGGACGCTGAGGTGGCTATAGCCGCCCAGTGGAATGTTGGTGGAGAGGTGCTGGAGGTAGCCCTGCGGACACAGCATTGGCAGCGCACACTGATAAAGGCCGCTGTGCCCGATCAGCATGACGGTCTCTCCGCTTCGGCCAGTCAGGGCGCGCCGCAACGCCGTTTTGAAGCGCGTGGCGGCCTCCAGGTAATTCTCGCCGCCAGGGTAGCGGGTTTCAAAACGGCCCGCCCGCCAGGCCGTGACGACCTCGTTGTCACGCCGCCGACGCTCCTCCAAGCTGTAGGGCGAGCTCGGGTCTTCCAGCTCGCCAACGTCGATCTCTCGCAACTCCTCCAGGGTCTGCACTGGTAAGCCAAGCAGCTCGGCCAGTGGCTGGGCAGTCTCCTGCGCGCGCCTGAGCGGGCTGGCGAACAGGGCGTCCACAGGCGTGGCCGCAAAGTGCTGTGCCGTCTGCCGGGCCTGCAGACGACCTCGCTCGGTCAAGGGGTAATCCACCAGGCGGCAGGACAGCTCGCGCGTGACGTTGGCGCGGTTCTCGCCGTGCCGCACAAGATACACAGTGTTCAGAAGGTGTCCTTCCCGGCCAGCACCATGCGGCGCAGCAGGGGGTGCGGACGGTAACGGTCGTCGCCCGTTTCGCGCTGCAGGGCTTCCAGAATGCTCAGCACCGCGCGCAAACCGATCAGCTGCGCCCATTCCAGGGGGCCGCGTGGATAATTGGTGCCAAGCTTCATGGCGGTATCAATGGTGGTCTGGTCGGCCACGCCCTCGGCCAGGGCGCTGAATGCTTCGTTCGCCAGCATCGCGACCGTTCTGGCCGCGATGCCTCCCGGCGTCTCTCCCACCATCTGAACGGACAGACCGGCGGCGGCGAAGAGGGTCTCGGTGTCCTGGGCAAGGCCCGGCTCGCTTTGCAGGGCAGGCATGATCTCGATCACGCTTTTGTCGCCCAGCGGCGACAGGCACGAAAAGCCCACTACCCGCTCGGGAAACGGGTAACGGGCGGCCAGCGCCGTGGCGGAGCCCGCGTAGGCCAGCGACAGCACCCTGGAGCGTGGTGTCAGGCCAACAATGGCCGCGACCGAAGAAACCGTCTCGCTGCAGTCGATGACCCAGTCCGCTTCGGAGGCCAAAGCCCGTTCGTAGCCGGAGAGCAGTTCCTCCAGCGCCTCACGCAGGCGGCCTCCCCCGCTCAGGTGCAGCCTGACCTGGGGACGCTGCGGGATAGACGAGGACGACGGTTCCGACTGGGGCGCGGCCTGGGACGCGGAGTGGTCATAGAAGCCCTGCCCGGTCTTGCGTCCCAGGCGGCCACCGGCGACCATGCGGGCCTGCAGCGGGTGCGGGCGGTAGCGCGGATCGTGAAAGAACGCCTCGTACACGCTGACGGTCGAGGCGAAGTTGATGTCCAGGCCGATCAGGTCCATCAGCTCGAAGGGCCCCATGCGGAAGCCCGCGCCGCGCATCACCGCGTCGATTTCTGCATAGGATGCCACTCCCTCGGCGGCCAGCCGCAGGCCCTCGCCGTAAAACGGGCGCGCCACGCGGTTCACGATGAAGCCGGGCGTATCGTCACACAGCACCGGGGTCTTGCCGAGGTCACGGGCGAGCTCCATGATGGCCTCGACCGTCCGGGCCGAGGTGTCCTGCCCCCGCACGACTTCCACGAGCGGCAGAATCTGCGCCGGATTGAAAAAGTGCATTCCGACCACCCGCGCGCGGTCCCCCACCGAGGAGGCAATGGCGCTCACCAGCAGGGTGCTGGTATTCGTGGCCAGGATGGCCTGCGGACAGAGCGTTTCGAGCTCGGCGAAAAGCTTCTGCTTGAGATCCAGGCGTTCGGGGGCGGCCTCGATCACCACGTCGGCGCCGCCCAGCCCGGCCAGGTCGGTGGTCCCGAGTAGGTGGGCCAGCAGGGTGTCGGGGCTGTCTTGCAGCTTGCCCCGGGCCTGCAGCTTTTCCAGGCTGCGGGCGATGGCGTGCTGGGCGCGGGCGAGCTGCTCGGCGTTCAGGTCGTACAGGGCGACACGGTATCCGCGCGTCAGGGCCAGTTCCGCGATGCCGGCGCCCATGGTACCCGCACCGATCACCCCGATGGCCCGGGGCTTGCCGGCAGTAATCGTCGCTCCACCGAGGGCGGCTTCATACGGGCCTGCGTTCATTCCGTTTCACCTCGGAACAGCACCGAGCCACAACTCCATTCCCGCAAGCTCGTCGTCTTTTGCACTCGCTTCGCTCGGCGTTCAGAAGTTCCTTCGGAACCTTCTGAACGCGAAAGGGCATGAGAAGTCATTTGGGGCTCACTATAACAACCGTTTGCTTGTGCCGTGCCACCCCTCCCTTCAGCGCGGATATGGACGGGCGGCAACCTGCCCAGGGTTGGGGCTTGCTAGCATGAACGCGCATGAGCGTCCCTGCAGACCGCAAAGAACAGATCTACCGGGCCGCCGCGCGCCTGTTTTCCGAGGAAGGCTACCGCGCGACGTCCATGCGTGACATCGCGGGCGCGCTCGACATGAAGGCCGGCAGCCTGTACTCGCACATTCGCGGCAAGGAAGACCTGCTGTGGGAAATCGTGAGCCGCGTGGCCGACGAATTCGACGCGGCCCTGGCCGAAGTGCGCGGGGCGCCCCTCGCCCCGGCGGCCAAACTTCGCCGTGCACTGGAGGCCTACACGGCGGTGGTGGCGCGCAACCTGGAATTCGCGACGGTGCTGTTTCAGGACTGGCGGCACCTGCCCGCCGACCGCCGCGCGGCGATCGCCCTGCGGCGGGACGCGGTCGAGGGCGTCTTTCGCGAGATCGTGGCGCAGGGCGTGCAGGCTGGGGTCTTCGACCCCTCCCTGAACGTCAAGCTGACGACAGTGCTGGCCCTTTCAGGTGCCAACTGGCTGCCCAACTGGTACCGTCCTCAGGGCGCGCTGAGCCCCACCGAGGTGGCCGACGCCTTTGCCGACCTGCTGCTGCGTGGGGTGGAGCGGCGCGAGGAATAGGCGCCGCCTCGAAAGACGCCACAAAACCGTGAGCTAAACGCGCTGCAGCGTGATTCTGGCGCGTTGACGCTATACGTGCGGGTGGGTTACACTGAACCTAACTAATGTTAGGAAGCAGACCCTACCACGCCCTGCCCGACCTGCAAGGAGAACGCGCATGACCACGGCCGACCTGACCGAGCAGCAGCACCTCGAAGCCTTCGAGGCCCGCATTCAGCGCGGCGAAAAGATCGAAGCCGGCGACTGGATGCCAGACGAGTACCGCCGCCAGCTGATCCGCATGATCTCGCAGCACGCCCACAGCGAGTACGTCGGCATGCTGCCCGAAGGGGCCTGGATCACCCGCGCGCCCAGCCTCAAGCGCAAGATGATCCTGATTGCCAAGGTGCAGGACGAGGCCGGGCACGGCCAGTACCTCTATCACGCCGCTGAAACCCTCGGCGCCACCCGCGAGGAAATGAACGATGCCCTGCTGAGCGGCAGGGCCAAGTATTCCAGCATCTTCAACTACCCCAGCCTCACCTGGGCTGACGTCGGCATGATCGGCTGGCTGGTCGACGGCGCGGCCATCAAGAACCAGACCATGCTGGCAGGCTGCTCGTACGGTCCCTACTCGCGCGCCATGGTCCGCATCTGCAGCGAGGAGACCTTTCATCACAAGCAGGGCAAGGAAATGGTCATCCAGTACGCGCGCGGCAGCGAGAAACAGCGTCAGATGGCCCAGGACGCCCTGAACCGCTGGTGGTGGCCCAGCCTGATGATGCTCGGCCCGCACGACGCCGACTCTCCCAACAGCGGTGTGCTGAGCCGCTGGGGCGTGAAGCTCAAGAGCAATGACGAGGTTCGCCAGGAGTTTATCAACGAGCACGTACCGGAGCTGCTCGAAGCGGGCCTGACCATTCCCGATCCCGACCTGCACCAGGATGAGAGCGGCAACTGGATTCACGGCCCCATCGACTGGAACGAGTTCTGGAATGTCGTGAAGGGAAACGGCCCCCTCAACAAGGAGCGCCTGGGTGCCCGCCAGAAGGCCCACGACGAGGGCGCCTGGGTGCGCGAAGCCATGCAGGCGTATGCCGAGCGTCAGCTCGCGCAGGCCGCCGACTGAGGTGACGGACATGGACACCCAATGGCCCCGCTGGGAAGTTTTCAAACAGGACACCCCGGGTAAACCCCACCAGGCGGTCGGCAGCGTTCACGCCGTGGATCCGCAGCACGCGCTGGTGACCGCACGGACCGTCTTCGTGCGCCGCCCCAGCGCCGTCTCACTGTGGGTGGTGCGTGCCGACGACATTTTCTCGCGCACCGCGGAGGAACTGGCAGCCGAGGAGTTGGCGCGGGACACCGGCGCGCCCGAAGAGACGCCGGGCGAGGCGGGCACCTTTCTGGTCTTTCGCAAAACCAGTCACAAGCGCAGCATGACCTTCGTGGATTATGCGGGTGAACTGCAGGCCACCTCGCCCGCACAGGCCCTCGGCCTGGCACGCGAACAGTTTCAGGAGCTGCCCGTACTGGTCTGGTGGATTATTCCCGAACAGGCCATCAGCCGCAGTGGTGACGATCCGGACACCATCGACAGCTGGTTCGCCCCCGCCAGGGACAAGACGTACCGCCAGCAGTCCTTTTACGGGGTCGTCGGCTCGCACGCCAGCAAGCACAAGCCCCCCCGCACGCCCGGAGGCGAGCAATGACGCAGACAGACATCCTGCAGCTTGGCAGCGAACTGCGCACCGCGCTGATCCTGAAGCTCACCGCCCTGGCCGACGACGAGCTGATCCTTTCGCACCGCAACAGCGAATGGGTCGGCCACGCGCCCATCCTGGAAGAGGACATTGCCCTGGCAAACCTCGTGCAGGACGAATTGGGCCACGCCCAGGTGTGGCTCTCGCTGCGCGCAGAGCTCGACGGCAGCGACCCCGACGCGCTGGCCTACGGGCGCGGCGCAGGCGAATACCGCTGCGCCCAGCTGGTCGAATTGCCCCGTGGCGACTGGGCCTTCACGCTGCTGCGGCAGTTTCTGTTCGACGCCTACGAGCTGGTGTGGCTTGGCGCGGCCCGTGAAAGCACCTACACGCCGCTTTCGCAGGCCGTACAGAAGATCATCCGCGAGGAACGCTTTCACCTCCAGCACACCCGGCTCTGGGTTGAGCGCCTTGGGCTCGGGACCGAGGAATCACGGCGCCGGACCCAGAACGCGCTGAACGAACTGTGGCCGCTCTGCCCACAGCTGTTTGCGCTCCTCCCTGGCGAGGACGGGCTGGTGAAGGCCGGCGTGCTGCCCTCTCCCGAGTCCCTGTTCGGCCAGTGGCAGCCGCTCGTCGCCGCACACTTGGAGGGCTGCGGCCTGACCCTGCCGACGGTGGGCGCGCGTGAATGGTCCAGAGAGCGGCACACCGAGCACCTCGCGCCCATGCTGGCCGAGATGCAGGAAGTCGCGCGCTGGGATCCCTCGGCCAGCGAGTGGTGAGTGGGGACATGATCGAGAGGCCCACTGTTCTCCCTTCGGAAGCCGAGGTATGGGCGGCCCTCTCCAGGGTTCCCGATCCGGAAATTCCGGTCGTGAACATCGTGGAGATGGGCATCGTGCGCGAGGTGCAGCTCGACGGGGCGCGGGCCACCGTGCGCATGACCCCGACCTTCTCGGCCTGTCCGGCGCTGCACGTCATCCGCGAGGACATCGCCCGTGCCGTTCGGTCGCTGGGACTGCAAGTGCAGGTAGACACGGTCATGTTTCCGCCCTGGACCACCGACTGGATCACCGAGGAAGCGCGCACCAAGCTGTCGGTCTACGGCATTGCCCCGCCGGGCGCCAGTGACGACGGGGCACTTTTGCAGCTGCAAAGCGACGCGACGCGCTGCCCGCGGTGCGGCTCGTTTGATACCCGTATCAAAAACACCTTTGGTCCCACGCTCTGCAAGACCATTCACGTCTGTGGCGCCTGCCGGGAGCCCTTCGAGGCCTTCAAGACGGTATAAAACAGGGTTTCCACGTCCCACTGCTTCAGTCCGCCACGCCGACCTGCGCCGTGCGGACCGACTCTCCCAGCGTGCGGTAGAGCCCCAGGGCCGTGACCAGGCCGATCAGCCCGAAACTGAGCCACGGCAGGGCGGGCAGGCCGGTTGCCTGTCCCCAGTCGTACAGCGCGCCGCCGATGGCGTTCCCGACGCCGCCGCCCACGCCAAGGGACAGGGCGCCGAAGCCGAAATAGGCTCCATACAGCCCTTTTTTCGCGAGGCTGGCCGTCAGGGCCTGCTGGGTCGGAAAGACCAGCATCCCACCGAGGCTGAACAGTGCCACGCAGGCCAGCAGGCCCGCGAACGTCTGGGTCGTCGCCATGGCCCCCAGGCCGAGCGCACTGAGCATCACGCCGCCCACCAGAATGCGCCGGGGCGAAAAGCGGCGCTCGGCGAGGCGCAGCAGCGGGTACTGCAGCGCCACCGCCAGGCCGGCGCTGACTCCGTACACCCAGCCCACCGCCCCCTCGCCGTGCAGCGCCGTCGCGCGCAGGGCCACCGCCACGTTGAGCTGGCTGGACAGCAGGAAGTAACCGCTCACCAGCGTCGTGAACAGCACGAAGCGGCGGTCGCGGGCCACCACCCCCAGGCCCGAAAGTCCGGCGGCCTTGCCAGGAGCGGCCCCCAGCCGCGGCAGGCTCAGGGCAACCACCACAAAGGCCACCAGATATACCGACCCCGACACCAGCGCCAGCGTCCGAAAGTCGATGCTCAGCAGCAGCGCACCGATCAGGGGACCGACCACCATGCCCAGGTTGCCGAATACACCCATCAGCGAAAAGACCCGTGAACGGTTGGTGCTGTTCGTCAGTGCTGTCACCGCGGCGTTCTTGGGCGCGTCGAACAGCGCGCCGCCCAGGCCCGCCAGCACCGAGGCGGCCATCAGGGTCCAGAAGGTGTCCGCCCAGCCCATGGCCGCGAACCCCAGTGCGCGAACCACCAGGCCCGCCAGAATCAGGTTGCGGGCGCCCATGCGGTCGGCGAGCGCTCCTCCGAAAACGGTCAGGCCCTGCTGAATGATCTGCCGCACGGCCAACACCGCGCCGATCAAGGCGGCCGCCCAGCCCAGGTTGGCGACGTAGTGCACGCTGAGCAGCGGCACGATCAGGAAAAATCCGCCCCACATCAGGAAATTCGAGGCTATCAGGGCCGCGATGGCCCGGATGTTCGGGGGAGCGGCGGGGGCGGGCGAGACAGGCACGATCAGGAGTCTACGCCTGCTTCCTCGGCGGAAATGAAAGGGGGCGCGCCGTGACGGCCCGGCTAGGGTGAGCGCTTCCGGTCATTCGGAGCTAAGCTTCGCTATGGCGCGTGGAGAACTCGCGGAACTGGCGCCGGGCGTGCTGTATTTTCCCGGCCCAATCAATCAGCTGGTGCTTGAGGATGGACGAGGCGGCGCGCTGATCATTGACAGCGGCCTCGACGATGACCGTGCCAAAAAGCTGCTACGCGCACTCACCGCGCGCGGTCTGCAGCCGGTGGCGCTACTCAATACGCACAGCCATGCTGACCATTACGGCGGCAACGCACTGCTGCGGGCGCGTGTTCCCGGTCTGGAAGTATTCGCGCCCCCCCTGGAAGAAGCGATCATCCGGCATCCGCTGCTCGAAGGGCTCTACCTGTTCGGTGCGCGCCCTCCGGCCTCCCTGCAGGGCAAATTTCTGATGGGCCAGGCCAGCGAGGTTCACGGCGTTCTTCAGCCCGGGCGGGCGACGGTCGGGGGCGTGGCGCTGGAGCTGATCGAGGTCGGCGGTCACGCCTGCACGATGTTCGCAGTGCGCTGCGGTGACGTGCTGTTTGCGTCCGACGCGCTGTTTGGCCCCGACACGCTGGAAAAACACCCGCTCACCTTCTGCGTCGACAGCACCCGGCAGAAGCAGAGCGCCCGCACGCTGCAAGAGCAGCAGGGTATCCGGGTCGTGCTGCCCGGCCATGGAGAGCCCACCACCGACCTGAACGCACTGGTGTCGGCCAACCTGACGTCCTTCGAGCGTACGACAGAGGCCGTGTGGCAGGCCCTGGCTCCGGAAGGCAGCATCGACGACCTGCTGGCGCGGGTGTGCGACGCACTGAAGGTCACCATGACCATCCCGGCGGCGGTGGTCCTCAACCGCAGTGTGGTGAGCGCGCACCTGGTGGAGCTGCTCGAAGGTGGCCGCGCCCAGCAGACGGTCGAGGGCAACCGCTGGATGTGGCGGCGCGCACCATGAAAAGGCCCGCGCACCCAAGGGTAAAGGGACGCTCAGAGGGACCTCACGGCCCCTGAGAAGGCGAGCGCTTAGCGTGGGGCATGTCGAAGAAACACAAAAAAAACAAGGATGAACACCACGACGACCAGCAGGCCACCCTGAGCGCCCCGGTGCTGGTCGCAGACCACACCGACGCCGCGCACGGTGACCTGGGCCGAGCGCAGGACAACGAGTTCAACCAGCTGGTGGACCACAACTACCTGAGCGAGCAGGAGTTCAGCCAGGTCGCCGAAACCTTGCAGCGCAACCTCGCTACCAGCATCTCGCTGTACCTGAAGTTCAAGAAGTTCCACTGGGACATTCGCGGGCGGATGTTTCGCGACCTGCACCTCGCTTACGACGAGATGGCCGAGGAAGTGTTCGCCAGCATCGACGTGCTGGCCGAGCGTCTGGTAATGCTGGGCGGCTCTCCTGTCGCGGCGCCCGTGGACATCGACCGCTTCACCACCATCCGCGTGCCCACCGAAACCGTTCGTGACGCCCGTGAACAGCTGTCGCAGCTGGTGCATGACCACACGCTGCTGACCCGCAGCCTGCGCGATGATTCCAAGCGCGCCGACGAGGCTGACGACCCGGCGACTGCCGACATCTACAACGGGCTGCTGCACACCCACGATGAGCACCGCTGGATGCTGCAGGCCATTCTGGACGACGACCGCCTGAACTGACCTGCGCTGAACCGAGCTGCACGGTGGCCCACTCAGATAGCCCCGAGAAGTCAAAGCCCCCGCGCCGGGCAGGAGGCTTTGATTATTCTCTGGACTACCGCACGCTGAACCTGCGTGAACACCCCGAACTTTACCGCGTCGGCGTGAGTGAGCAGGGCGTGCTGCTGGTCGAGCCTTACAAAAGCGAGCTGCTCCCCCACTGGCGTTTTGCCACCCCCGACCTGGCCCGCGAAAGCAGCGAGATGATCTATGCCATGTTTCTCGCCTACCTGGAGCAGGGCGACTTCGTGGGCGCTGACATGGCACGCAAGTTTTTGCAGATGGGCTACACACGCGCCCGCCGCTACGCCAACCATGCGGGTGGCAGAAAGTACGCCGGTCCGGTTCCACCCGACAAGAAAGGGCAAAGCGGCGCCCACGGCCGATCAGAGCTGCCCCGCCAAATCGAGGACCCGGTCAAGGCGGCCTCGGCGGCCATCTTCAGGGAGAAGTGGTTTCAGGCCAGGGATCACCCCCAATACCAGCGCCTGAAAGCCGAGCATCAGCAACGGTACGAAAGCGGCAGCCGTTCATGAACGGCCAGCATGAGAACGACGCACAGGGTTGCCGGGCCGGGCACCGAGACGCGGCAACCCTTGAAACACCGCAGGCCGCTCCATTCAACCCTTCGTGAACTCCAGCTGCTCGTCCGCTCCCGCTACGGTATGATTTTTTTCGACGCCCAGCAGGCCGAACGAACCTTCAGCCTGCTGTCGTCGTTGGCTGCCGAGGAGGGGCTGCCCCCGTTCAGCTGGTGCCTGACGCGCGGCCTGTATGCCGAGAGGCGAACGCGCTCGCCCGCGAGAATGAGCACTTCAGTGGCGCCGAACTGGAGGCTGCGGTCGCCGCCCTGTACACGGCCTTTGCGGGTCAAGCGCCGCTCAACACCGAACTGCTGCGGCGCGAGTTGCGCCCTACACGCCCGCTGGCCCTGACCCGCGCCGAGGACCTGCAGGCCCTGCGCGCCTGGGCGCGCGAACGGGCAGTCGACGCCGACGGCGGTGAATGGGCCGAAGAACCAGTGCATCGGCACGTCAACGGACGCGCCGGTAGAGTGCGATGCCTCGATGCAGCCCAGCGTGCCTCCTCGCCCGAGGCTGCTTTCGAACTGCCCGGCGCCGCTTTAGACAGATCGAGAAAAAAGGTGGGTTAACTTTCCAACGCCGCCGCGCCCTGTTGCTAGTGTGCCTTCGTTGAACTCGCACACTGACCAGCAGCGGCCCGCGCCACCTGCGCAGAACCGGTCGGTCCTGGCCTCCTCTCAGGGCCTGGGGACCCGTAAACTGCTGCTGCTCGCCGACTACGCGCATCCTTTCGTGTACCGGGAAAGCTTTCCTGAAGGCGTGCCGGAGGTGGATGTGGTGCTGGTTGCCGGCGACGTTCCAGGCTACTACCTGGAATTCATCGCGACCAAACTGCCGGTGCCGGTGCTGTACGTGCATGGCAACCACGCCAACGAGCTCGTCAAGGACGGTGACGGTCCCGCCCAGCCGCCCCGTGGGGTGGTCAACATGCACGGGCGCGTGATGGAAGTGGCCGGGCTGCGCATCGCGGGCTGGGGTGGCGTGCCGCGCTACCGCGAAGGGGGCAGTGGACAGTATGGTGATTTCGAGGGCAGCTGGGGCCTCACCAAACTCGGATGGCGCCTGCTGGGCAAGCCGCTCGACATCCTGCTGACGCACGCTCCGCCCGAAGGACCGCATGCCGGAAGCGACTTCGCGCACCGGGGCTGCAAAGGGCTCACGCGTTTTATCGACAGGCACAAACCGCGCCTGGTAGTTCACGGTCACATTCACGAGTACGAGGGCAAAAAGCACGAGTACACCGAGCGCGGCACCCGGGTGGTGAACGCCTATGGGTACCGGGTCATCGAAGTCGCGCTGTAGCATGCTGCGCTACCACGGCAGCCCGCGCAGATCGATCAGGCCGCTTTTCGGCCAGTGCGACAGCGCCGCCCGTGCGGGCAGCACCATGGCCGGACCGCGGTTGTGCACCCAGACCACGTCGTCGGGATCGAGGTAGCGCACCACCTGCGGCACCCGCGAAAAGCCGCAGCGTTCGTAAAACCCGACCACCTCCATACGGCAGCCCAGAAAGGCGAAGTCCGCCGGGCAGGCGCCCTGCAGCACCCGGCGCAGCTCCTGCATCAGCTGCCGGCCCAGCCCCTGGCCCTGAAGCTCAGGATCGGTACACACGCCCCCGACCCCGGCAATATGCACTTCGCGCTCGCCCACCCCGATCCGGCGGCGCGAAAATACCAGGTGCGCCAGGACGCGCCCTGTACTGTCCTCAAGCCAGATGCGCTGCTCGGGCAAACTGCCCCAGAAGGTCGACTTGGCCCACGCCGCACGAAACTCCGGAAAGGCGGCGTTCAAGAGCCGCCGGATTGCCTCATGCTGCGCCGTGGTCAGCGCTGCTTCGTGGACGACTCGGGAAGTGAGGTGGAGGGTCTGGCTCACAAAGTCAGCCTACCTGACCGTCCAGGCAGTCAGCGAACCATCAGCGGCGCACCACAGCGGCAGCGAAACTTGGTGAGCGTCGATGGCCAGACGTGGGCAGGGCGCGCCATTCGAGGGTGCGGCTCCAAAAGTGCCTTTTCTCGTGGATGTAGACCAGATGACCCTGCGGATGCGCCCGAAAACGGTAGCTGCGTTTACAGCGCGAGCAGGAATACACGTTTCCCCGCTCGGGAAGAGCGGGGAAACGGTCAGGAGAGTTCATGACACAAGCCTACTGCGCTCGGCATTCTTGCGAGAGGCCTGCGACGCTCAGCTCAAGCCGGGCCGGGCGCCCAGGTATTCGCGCACACGCGCCGTTTCGACCTGCCAGTCAGTCTGGGCGATAAAGGGCCGGAAGCCCAGCGCGTAGTTGATGGCCAGCATGCCCTGGTTGCTGTCGGCGTTGCCGGTGCGGACAAAGCGGGCCTGCGCATTGCGCGCGAGCGCCTCGCGCAGATTGGCCGCCTTGATCCAGCGTCCCAGACCGTGCCGGCGATGCTCGGGGCGAACCGCGGTCGCGCCCTGAAACAGCAGGATGTCGCGTCCAGGCTGCCAGAACAGTTCGCTGAAGCCCACCAGCTGACCGCTCGTGTGGTGCTCGGCAAAGGTCGTCAGGCGCTGTTCGCCCGTGGCGCCCATCTGAAGCTGCCATTCGCGCAGGCGTTCGGGCGTCATCTGCCAGTCTTCCATGTCGAGGTCACCGATGGGCGCGGTATTCATGACGTTCCACAGGTCGGCGATCTCGCTCAGGCGCTCTTCGGGATAAGCGCCGGCGTTCAGCCACACCCGGTACTCGGGAGCGCGCGCTTCGCCCTGCTCACTCCACTCGTCGAGCAATACGGGACGGAGCTCGGCCAGGTCAAGCTGGTTGGTGTGCATTGGCAAGGCCGCCTGCGCACCCAGGCGCCGCGTGAACGCCTCACCTGCCGCAATGCGGTCGCTGGTCTTGCCGACCAGTTTGCTGCGGCCTTGCGCTTCGGCGTGCGTCACCACCTCGCGCAGCAGGGCCGCAGCAAGTCCCTGGCGGCGCGCGGCGGCCTCGACGCTGAGGTCCACAAAGGCCAGGTGGGTGTTTTCGCGCAGCGGCAAAAATACCGTGGCGTGCCCGATGACGCGCTCGCCTTCCCAGGCATTGAACTGCGTGACGCGCTCATCGCTTTGCACGTGGCGCATTTCGGTGATGAGCGTTTCGAGCGGCCACGTGGGGTCCTGCGGCAGGCGCTCGGCGCGAATGACTTCGCGGTGTGCCGCCACCGCGCGCAGCACCGCTTCGGGTGCGGTGCTCGGATCGGCGGATTCAATGCGCCACAACAGATTCGTCGTCATTCGTTCCTCCTGAAGAGCGTCCGGGGTGGGCCCGGCGTTCTTTTCCGGCACTGCCGGATTGCTTCTTCAGTGTGCACCGCGATCGTCAGGGCGTCATCCGCCATCCGGCGAGGAGGACCCTGAGCCAAATATGCCAGCATCTGCTTCGCAAGCTTCCCCAGGACACCTTGACGAAACCTTCGAAGAGGGTCTTTTTTGCGGTTGTTTCGGGAAAGCAGTGGTGTACTTCCTGCATGGTTTGGGAGTGTGTGATTGTCGGTGCAGGGCCCGCCGGACTGTCGGCTGCCGTGTATATGGGCCGTTTTCGGCGCAAGACGCTCGTCATCGACAGCGGCGAGGGACGCTGGTCTTATGGACAGTGGAATGAAAATTACCTGGGCTTTCCCGAAGGCGTCGGCGCGCAGGAACTGCACGATCTGGGTCACCGACAGGCCGAACGCTTTGGCGTCGAGTTTCAGACGGGCAGCGTCACCCGCGTGTACCGGGAAGGCGACGAGTACGTGCTGACGCAGAACCCCGGCGAGTTGCGTGCCCGCAGCGTCATCTGGGCCGCGGGCGTGCGCGACAAGTGGCCGACCTTCGTGGGGGTGCGCAGCCTGGTCGGGCGGCAGCTCTTCTGGTGCATTGTCTGCGACGGCTGGCGCACCCTGGACAAACGTCTGCTGCTGCTGGGTGACGACGACAAGGCTGCCAGCACGGTGTTACAGTTCCTGACCTACTCGCGCGATCTCACCGTGCTGGTCGACCCCGAGCAGGACCGCCTCAGCAGCCGCGTCCGAAAACGTCTGCGCGACGACGGCGTCAAGCTGGTGCACGGCAAGATCGACCATGTGACGCTGCAGGGCGAAACGGTTGAGGGCGTGCAGCTGCGCGACGGCAGCCTGCTCGAAACCGACCTGCTGTTCAGCCTGTATGGCAGTTCCCCCAACACCGAAGCCCTGGGCGACCTCGATCTGGAGCTCGCCCGCAACGGGCACATCCGCATCAATGCCAAGAACCAGACCAACCTGCCAGGGTTCTTCGCGGCCGGGGACGTGACCAACCGCCATGCCCACCAGGTGATCTCGGCTGCGCACGAGGGCGCGCAGGCCGCCCAGGCGGCCAATCACATCCTGTACCCCGAGGTGCAGCGCCTGCCGAAACTTCCGCGCGACGGGTAAGTCAGCCTGCCCGGCTGGCCCGCACGGCGCTCCAGACAGCCTCTGCCACGGCGTCCTGCACCAGTGAAGCGAGCAGAAGGGGGTCGGTCGCGGCGCGTGTGCACGAAGACATCACAAAAGCGCTGTCCCCGTCGAAGGGCGTGTGCGACGGGCGAATGACCCGCGCCAGCGCCGCCTGGGCCGCGTCCGCGAGACGACGTGCTTCGGCCTTGCTGACCGTGTGCGCCGTGGCCAGGGCCAGCAGGGTGGTATTGGCGACCTCAGGGGTGTGGTCACTTGAGTGCGGCCCAATTCCGACGCCCGGCCCGGCGAGCAGCTCGCCCTGCGGGCCGACCACGTCGCCGATGGGGTTCACCACGGCAATGCAGCCGACCTCTACGCCCGCGCGCGAAACGAGGGAACTGCCCAAACCTCCGGGCGCCAGATCAGCCGGCCCCAGATACTTGCCGGCAGTAGCGCCCGTGCCCGCACCGACCACGCCGACGGGCACGGGAGCGCCGCTTGCCTGCTGGGCAGCGGCGTAGCCGCTCTGGTCATTCGGGCGGGCCCTGGGATCACCCACCAAAAGGTCGTAGATCACCGCGGCGGGCACGATCGGCACGTTGGCCGCGGGCGTGGGATGACCGACGCCGCGCTCTTCCAGAAAGCGCACGACGCCGCTTGCGGCACTCAGGCCAAAGGCGCTGCCGCCCGTGAGCAGCAGCGCGTGAATACGCTCGACTTTCTTTTCGGGCGAAAGCAGCACCCCTTCACGCGTTCCCGGCGACGGTCCCAGAAAGGACGCCGATGCGACCGCGCCCTCCGGTGGGCAGAGAATGACGGTGCAGCCGGTCTTGCCAACCCCGTCGGTCCAGTGGCCCACCTGAAAGCCGGAAATGGCGGTAAGGGTGCGGTTTTCCATGCGGCAGTCTATCCGTCAGACGGCGCGCCCATCACTGGGAAACTGTTGCTGGAAGAACGGTCACTCGAAGAACTTGAGGCTGTAGCCGGTGTTGCTGGCCGTTCCGCGGGTGTAGGTGGTGTTGCCCCACCACATGTAGCTGCCCTCGTACCAGTAGCGGCCGTTCCAGAAAGGATTGGGGTAATCGTTTTTCGGCACGCCGTGATAGGCAAAGGGTGCGCGTGTGCCCGCCGCCGGGCTGTAGGCGATGTCCCCATAGAGCAACCCGAACGAGTGGTGCCCGACGCCCTTGGCGTACAGCGTCGAGTCCCAGCCATTCATCATCAGGTTCTGCTTGAAGCCGAACAGGCAGCCGTTGGACTTGTAGTAGTCCCAGACGTAGGTCAGGTCACCGCCGGCGCGCAGGCGCAGGTCGGCCAGACAGTAGTTCTCACCCCAGCTGCCGTTGGCGGAGTACACGATATGCAGCTGTCCGTTCGGATCCTTGATGGGCTGCGGACCCTCGTTGATGTAGGGCGAGTCGTTGCGCTCCCACCATTCACGCGGCTGCGAGATGATGTAACGCGCCCCGCTCACCGAGGTCGGGCTGGACATCCGGGCCATGTAGATGTTCTGCTCGACGTTGGTGTCGCCCTGCCAGCCCGACCACACGAAGTAGCGCCCGCCGTTCCAGAGAAACGAGACGCCGTCGATGGCCCACTTGTTGTCCGGCAACGCAAGCAGCTGCGCCGACGAGTAGCCCGAATCGGCACTGCCCGAGCTGATCACATACATGCGGTGTGCGCTGCCCGCCCCCGCCGTGAAGTAGATGTAGTACACCCCGTGGTCAAGGACGATGTCGGGAGCCCACACTTCGGCCCACCCGTTCGGGTTGCCCCAGACCTGCCTCGCCGTGGCGCTCGCCAGACCGCCGATCGAGCTGGCCTGACGCACGTAGAGTCGTCCTCCACTCACCTCGGTCGACACGTAGGTGCTGCCCACGCGGATGACGCTGGGATCGGCATTCTTGATGCTGAGCTGTCCCAGAGGCCGCAAAAGCTGTTCGTGCCCGCCCAGCAGACTCGGTGGTGGAGTGACCGCGAGCTGTTGATCCTGCGCACAGGAAACAAAGGTCGCGCCCAGAATCAGGCCCAGCACAGACTGACGTACGTTCATAACTCTCCTTCGGTCACGCTCAGGCGACGTACAACACCAGCGTCAGGCGACGCACGGAATCAGCAACGGGCGCAGCACACCCCCGTTCGGCAGACGGATGACCCCCTTGTGATTTTTTCTATATTTTCTTTTCTTTCGAACTTGGCCAACAGTACCCAGCCGTGCCGTGTCGTGTCCATTGATGTTGGCTTAACCAAACCACCAACCACCATCGCGTACCGGGCGCCGTGGCTCCAACGAGCTCTCCCACAGCACAGGCATGTTCCCAAAGCCCGGCGCCGCCTGCATAAATAGGGATATCCATATTTCCGTGGCAAACGAAGCGGCGCAGCATACCGCTGCGCCGCTTGACAAATTACGTAAGTCGCCGTTACAGGGACACGGCCCGCTTCTGAATGGCCTGCATGAATTCGGCCCGCGTACGGGCGTCTTCACGGAATGCGCCGCGCATGGCAGAAGTGGTGGTCGAAGAGTGCTGCTTCTCGACGCCACGCATGGCCATGCACAGGTGAACGCCTTCCAGCACCACGGCCACCCCCTTCGGTTCGAGCAGCTCCTGCACTGCCTGGGCGATCTGGGTGGTGATGCGCTCTTGCACCTGCAGGCGCCGGGCGAACATGTCGGTGATGCGGGCGAACTTGCTGAGGCCCAGAATCTTGCGCTCTGGGATGTAGCCGATGTGCGCCCGCCCGAAAAAGGGCAGCATGTGGTGCTCGCACATCGAGTAGAACTCGATGTCCTTCACCACGACCATCTCACTTCCTTCGGCCTCGAAGACGGCCCCATTCGAGACGTCCGCCAGCTCCATGCGGTAACCGGCAGTCAGGTAATGCCAGGCCTTTTCGACCCGTTGCGGTGTTTTCAGCAGACCCTCGCGCTGGGGGTCTTCCCCGATGAGGCCCAGCCACTCGTGCGTCAGCTGCGCCAGCCCGGGCGTCTTGATGAGCTCCTCGGGCAAGGTGTCGCTGTCTTGAAGCTGTTCCAGGTCGTCCACTTCGGTTTGTCCTATCAGCTGAGCGTTGTCCGTTGGCATGCGCCCTCCCGTGGCGCCCAGCGTTGGGCGGCGTCTTTATTAAGGGAAAGTCTAGGCGGGCCCGGCAGGGGGAACTGTCACCGTTATGCCAGAGGGAGAACCTCAGCTGGCGCAGGTCGGCGCGTCGCGGCGAACAGCGCGAGTCTGACCTCCGCGTCGAGCTCTGTCGTCTCAGGCCCAGTCGACCGCACCGAAGGTTTTCTCGCGCTCCGGACCGCATGAGAAAATTACCACCGGGCAACCGGTCTCCTGCTCGATCAGGTCAAGGTAGGCCTGGGCTTCTTTCGGCAGGCCATCTCGTGAGGTCACGCCCTCCGTGCTGCTCCAGCCGGGCATCTCGCGGAACTCGGGCTCGCCCGCCGCGTTGTAGCGCACGCAGACCTTGACCGTTTCCAAACCGGCCAGCACGTCCATCTTGTTGATGACCAGACCGTCAAAACCGTTGACGTCGACCGCGTAGCGCAGCAGTTCGAGGTCCAGCCAGCCGACCCGGCGTGCCCGACCGGTGGTCGTGCCGTACTCGTCCCAGGGCTGCGAACCGTCACCGCGCAGACGCAGCTCCATGTCGCCGAACACTTCGGTCGCAAACGGGCCGTGCCCGACGCGGGTGTTGAAGGCCTTGGCGACGCCGTAGACCTTGCCCAGCGCCTTGTGGCTGACACCCGCACCCACGAGCACTCCACCCACCGTCGGATGACTGGAAGTCACGAAGGGGTAGGTGCCGTAGTTCAGGTCGAGCAGCGTGGCCTGCGCGCCCTCGAACAGCACGTTGCGGCCCTCCTTGATGGCAGCGCGCAGCTGCGCGCCGGTGTCGGCCACAAAGGGCAGCAGCTTTTCACGCATCTGGGCGAGGCTGGCGAGCGCTGCCTGCGGATCGCTCCAGCCGGCATCACGGGTGCTGTTGGGCTTGGCTTCCATCAGGCGCTCCAGACACCCGAGGAGTGTCGCTTCGTCCTGCAGGTCACCGAAGCGCAGGCCCACACGCCGGGCGCGGTCCGCGTAGGCCGGGCCGATACCGCGTCCCGTGGTGCCCACGAAATCCTTGCGTCCGTCCACGTACTTGTGGTGTGGCAGCACCAGGTGCGCCCGGTCGCTGATCCGCAGATCGGGACTGAGGCCCGCGGCCAGCAGGCTGTCACGCTCTTCCAGAAACTTCCAGGGATCGATGACCATGCCGTCACCCAGCACGCTCACCACGCCCTCGTGCAGCACACCGCTGGGCAGCAGGTTCAGCTTGAAGGTCTTTCCGCGGGCGTTGACCGTGTGCCCGGCGTTGGCACCCCCCTGGTAGCGCACCACGAAATCTGCTTTCGGCGCGAGAAAATCCGTGATCTTCCCTTTTCCCTCATCGCCCCACTGCGCGCCAATAATCGCGATTCCCGGCATGTGTGTCCCTCCGTCGCCGCGCGGTGATCCAGCCAGCCTGCGGGCTCCTGGAAACGGTGCCTTGACCGGGCGCTTGGCCAAGTCAAAAAAAAGCACGGTGCGCGGCACCGTGCCCCAGCCTAGCAAGAAAGACACGGCAGAAAGCGACACGTCTACCCGAAACAATTTGACGTGTTTCAGATTGTCAGGACCCCTCGTGGCCGCTCAACGATCTGAAACACGCCCTACACCTGTCGGGCACGAGGAATGGTACTCTCAAGCTGAATCGGGAGGCGCTGAAGTCCGCTTTGCCTCGCAACACCACAACTCTGCATACGGTCACCTGAAGCGGATGGAGCCACTGGTGAGACCGACCCGAGAAGGAGGGCATATGAAAGTGTTCATGGCCGACCGCAATCTTCCGGGAATCACGATGGATCAGCTGGCCGGCGCACAGCAGGCCGCCATCCAGAAGAGTCAGGACTCCACGGAGCAAGGGCGCCCCGTGAAGTACCTGCGCAGCATGTATGTCCCCGGGGACGACCGCTGCATGTGCCTGTTCGAGGCAGAAAGCCCGGATGACGTCCGCCGCGTGAACGATGAAGCGGGCATTCCCTATGAGCGTGTGGTCGAAGCACACGATCTGGCGCCGCGAAGCTGAAAAAGTTGCAGAGGAACATCCGCCGGGGCGGATGTTCCTCTGCAGTGAGTCTCCAGCGGCACGGTCGAGACAGAGCGGCAGACCGTTCGCCGTCACCGCGCGCCGAGGGACTGAGATGATCTCAGTCCCTCGGAAGTCACGTCAGAGCATCAGACGGATGGGAGTTTCGAGCAGCTCCGCTACACCCTGCAGGAAGCTGGCACCCGACCGCACCGACACGGGGCCGGTGAGGGTCAGCGTGGCGCTGCCGTCACGGATCCGGCCAAGCGAGAGCGTGAGGTCGCCCGCGGGCAGCTGCAATTCATCGAGGCCCAGTTCACCGGCGTCAACGACCATCAGGTCACTGAGCTGGCCACCTTCGGCGCCGTGCAGGTCGTCAACTGCCGCACGGAAGTCGGCTGTCAGGTTGGGGGTGGCCACGGGCAGCACTTCGTCACCGACGCCGTACACGCCGACGCTTTGCAACTTCAGCAGGTCGATGCGGCGGGAGGCGGCGCGTGCAACGAAGACCGAGAGGGGGGCCGGGCGCTCGAAGTGCTCGGCGAGGTGCGTCCGGGCCGAAGAAAGCGCCGAGGCGTCGAAGGACAGGCGCAAGGTGGCATAACGCTGCGCGGTGGGCGCGGCGAGCTCCTCTGCGTACACCGCCGAAGTGGGCGCGGTTGCCTGGGGCTGAACGGGAGGCGTGACGACAGTCGGCTCAACGACCTGCGGCTGCATGGGTTCCGGCTGTACGTCGGGCGTGCTCACCGCTTCCTGGACAACCGTCGGTTCGAGGTGAGTTGCAGCCACCGGCGGCTGCTCGGGCTCTTCGAATTCGGGTGTGTCGGCGAAATCCGGCTGAGAGGCCTGGGCAGGCTCGCTTTGAGCGGGTTCCGCCTGCGCGGGTTTGCTGTAGAGGCTCGACAGCAGGCCGCCGGTCATGCTCGAAGTGGTCTGCGGCGCGGCTTCGGTGCGCTGCTCCTCGGGTTGCTGATCGTGCCAGCCCGAGCGCCCTTCGTCCTGCGCTTCATCCTGCGGGGTTTCCTCGGGAGTGGGGGCGTCCTGCGGCAAACCGAAGTCCGAATCGCTGGGCTGATGCGCCGGGGCGTCCTGAGCCGGGTCGACGTAGCCGGGTGTGGGCTGGGTTGCGGGCTCGGTGAGGGGGCGGGCGGGCATGCCGGGATTGAGCGGACCGGGGGTGATAGGCAGGTCAGTGCCGCCCGGAGTTTCCAGCGTTTCGGCACCCGCGTAATCGGCGTCACGTGGCGTGTTGGCCATGTCCTCCGGATCGCGCGTAACGGGCGAGTCGAACTGGTCGTCTTCGTCGAGTTCGAGTTCAAAGTCCATGGCGTCGGCGCCAAAGTCGGCACTTGCCAGGTCTGCGATCCCCAGGTCCGCGACGGTGGGGTCCGCGTTTTCTACGCGCGCACTTGCCACGAAGTCGGCAATGTCGCTGTCCACACCGGCGGCGGCCAGCGTGTGCATGCTGGGCATTTCCCCGTTCCAGTCGGGCGGCGGCGCGTCTACAGGTGTCGCGGGTGGCTCTTCCTCACCGGTCATGATCCGTGCGAGGTACGCCAGAATGTCCTCTTCGACAACCAGGCCGCTCTGACCGGTGCCATTGATGTGGCGCCAGTCGATCCCGTTGGCTTCTGCCAGCACTTTTGCCAGCGGAGCAATCATCTCCATGCCTTCCCCTTTCGTTCCCATTGCTGTGCAGCCCTGCCGGTTCCGCCCTGAGAGGCATAGGAAGCGCCGAGATTCCGGTTCACAATGGTCGTGCTAGAACATTTTCTCATGTTTCTACGCCCTGCACGCATTTTATGAGGCAGGGGTATTACACGTTTCTGACAAACTCTTTATGAGAGTGGTCTGGCTGCAGTACATCTTCTGCAGCGCCGTCGATTTTCTGCGTCGTGCAGCGCATCGCGCGTTCTCATCCGGGCAAACGGGTCCGCGTACGGCTTGATTTGAACGCTCATCTCGCCGTCCCTGGCCAGACATGGCGATAATAGGTCGACATGCTGATGTTTCAAGAAATCCAGGCGCGCGGGCACGAACAGGTCACAGTGGTGCACCACGCGCCCAGCGGTCTGCGCGCCGTGATCGCCGTGCACTCCAGTGTGCTCGGTCCGGCCATCGCAGGCTGCCGCCTGATGCCTTACGAAGAAGACCGGGCGCTTCGCGACGCACTCGCCCTCAGCGAATCACTGACCTACAAAGCCGCCCTCGCTGGCCTCAATCTGGGCGGCGGTGCCTGCATTCTGCTCGCTCCGGAAGGCGGAGATTTCGAGTTGCACGGCCGAGAGGCCCTCTTTCGCGCCCTTGGCCGTCAGGTCCGGCTGCTCGGTGGTCGCCTCGTGCTGACCGAAGATGTCGGGGTCGTGGGCAACGACATCGCCTACGCTGCCCAGGAAACCTCGCACACGCTGGGCATGAACACCGACACGCCCGCGGTCACGGCTTACGGGGTATACCGGGGCATGAAAGCCGCTGCCCGCTACCACCTGGGTGGTGAAAGCATGCGCGGAGTGCGGGTCGCCATTCTCGGTGCGGGCTCGGTGGGCCGCGCGCTCGCCACCCACCTGTTGCGGGAGGGAGCCAAAATCACCGTGGCCGACCTGAAACCCGAAAAAGCGGCGCTTCTGGCCGAGGACCTCGAAGGGCCCATCACCGTCACCAACGCAGACGCCATTTTCGACGCGCCCTGCGACATCTTTTCGCCGTGCGGCTTCGGGCACTCCATTCGTAGCCCGAACGTGCCCCGGCTGCAAGCCAAGATGATTGCGGGCGGCGAGCACAATCCCCTGACCCCGCGAGGTCAGGCCCTGCTGAAAGAAGCCGGCATCGTGTACATTCCCGACTTTGCGATCAACGCCGCCGGTCTGATCGCCGCTTCCAGCGGCGCAAGTGCCGAGGAGGCTGCCGAGCGCGTCTATCAGAACGTGCTGCACCTCAACTTGCAGTCGAGCCGCACCGGACGCGCGCCTCACGAGGTGGCGCGTGAACTGGCCGCCCACCGCATCCGTCTCATCGGCTCGCTTGGCAGCATGAGCAACGAACGATGAGCGACACCATGACCGATCTCCATTTTCCCTCGGCTGGCACTGCCAAAGAACCCTTCGTGATCGGCGTGGCCGGCGGCAGCGGCAGCGGCAAGACCACCGTCACCCTGCGGGTGGTGAGCACTGTCGGGGCCGCGGGGGCCGCCGTGCTGAACCAGGACAACTACTACCGCGATCAGAGCGACATTCCCTTCGATGCGCGCCTGGGCACCAACTATGACCATCCGGCCGCCTTCGACTGGGAACTGCTGCTCGCCCACCTCGACGCCCTCACGAGCGGGGTGCCCATCGAGATGCCCACCTACGACTTCACGCAGCACACCCGCGCAGCGCGGACCCAGACGGTGCTGCCCGCGCCGGTGGTGGTACTGGAGGGCTTCTTTGCCCTGTACGACGCCCGGCTGCGCGACAGGATGCATCTCAAGGTCTTCGTGGACGCCGACGCGGACGTGCGCTTCATCCGACGCTTCCTGAGAGACACCAGCGAGCGTGGCCGCACGCCCGACAGTGTCATTCAGCAGTACCTCGACTACGTCCGTCCGATGCACCTGCAATTTGTCGAGCCCACCAAGCGCTATGCAGACGTCATCATTCCGCACGGCGGCATGAACGAACCGGCCCTGGACATGCTGACCGCGCGCATTCGGGCCACGCTGCCGGGCACCGCCTGACAGGGGCAGGCCGGTGGACCGTGCGCCGCGTTGAACTCCAATCACTCCCACGGCAGAATCGGCGATACTGAGGCCGTGTTGTCGTCACCACCCTCACCTGCCCCGCTGCGCCTCGCGCGCCGACTTTTACTGACCCTGCTGCTCGTGAGCCTTATTCCGGCGTTGCTGTTGGGCTGGTCGCGCGTTCGCTACGAACAGAACTCCCGCACCGTGGCGATCGTGATGGACTACGCCGCCCTGGTGTCTCAGGCGCGCGGCCTGGGCCGCGACAGCGGTGAACTGCTGGCCGAGTATCGCGCTCTGGGAGTCAACGGCGTCGCGCTGATGGAGGAAACCGTGCAGACCCGCATCGCGCGCGGGGAAATCATCGCGCGCACGGGCGCCGAACTCTACGCCGACTTTCCCGGCAAGGGCTTTGATCCCAGCTGGACCTACCTGCGTTCGGTACAGCCGGGCGCGGCCGAAGCCATCCGCGAGCGCTACGTCTACCGGACCCGCAACGTCGAGCTCGAAGGAAAACAGTGGATCGGCTGGCCGGTGGACATCACCGGACTGGCCGCCGGACCCAACATCCGCCTGATCGACTCGCTCAAAGCCGGGGGCTTTCAGGTGGTATACCGGCCTTACGATTCCACTGCAGCGCGTGACGTGGCCTCCGACTGGCCCGACGTACCCTTCATCGCCTTCAATGGTCTCAAGGTCGTCGGCGCCGACAGTCCTGAGCGCCTGAAACTGGTCGATGAGCGCCTGGGTGCGCGCGTTCCCGCCATCATCGAGATGAACCCGCAAAAGGGCATGGCGGCCCTGATCGAAAACCGTCCGGCCATCCGCATGTTCTCGATTCGCCCCGAGTGGCAGGAATTGCTGAGGCCCGACGAACTGGCCAGCAAATTCGTGCTGGCCGCGCGCGAACGCAGTCACCGGCTGCTGTTCGTGCGGCCCTTTCAGACCGTTGACGACACCCGTGATTTCCTGACGCGCGTGAAAGGCGGCCTCGACCGCGCCGACATCAGCATCGGCGCCCCCGCGGTGGCGGACTACTCACCCAACGGTACCCTGCGCGTGTTGTCTCTTTTCGGCCCGCTGATCGCGCTGGCCCTGCTCGCTTTGAGCTATCCGCTCACGCGCCTGGGGATGCTGATCGCGCTCGGCACCGTGGCACTCGTGGTGGTCGTCAACCTCAAGTCGCCGCTGGGAGCGGGCGCCCTGCTCGCCGCCGTGGTCTTTCCGGCGCTGGGCTTCGTGATGCGTCGCCACCGACCGACCGACTGGCTGATTGCCACCGGTTTCAGCCTCATGGGCGTGGCCTTCGTGGCGGCGTTGGGCGCCGACCGCCTGTCGATGCTGGGCCTCGATCCATTTCGTGGCGTGAGCCTCACCCTGATCATGCCGCTCGGCCTGTTCGCGCTGAGCCTGCTGCCCCGTCAGGACATCCGTAAGACCCTCAGCGACCTCTACCACTACCCGCTGCGGCTCGGTGATGTCGCCATCATTGTGGTGGCACTCGCGGCCATTGCCCTGATGGTGCTGCGTCGTGGCAACACGCCTGCCGTGGGCGTCAGCGACGCCGAGACGCGCGTGCGTGCCCTGCTGCAGGACAATTTGATCCGGCCACGCTTCAAGGAAATTGTCGGGCACCCGCTTGCCATCCTGGGTCTCTCGGGTCGGTTGCCGCCCTACTTCACTTCCCTGCTGTTGATGGGCGGTGTCGTCGCGCAGGCCAGCGTGCTGAACACTTTCGCGCACTTTCACACGCCCCTGCTGATTTCTTTGCAACGCGTCGTCAACGGTGTCGCCATCGGCGGCCTGATCGGCTTCGTGCTGCTTCCGCTGCTGGCCTGGGGCATCAAGGTCATGCGTGGCGGCCCGAAAAGCGCCGACACCTTGAGGCCTCCTACGCGCTCCCAGGCTGTCAAGGGCACGGATTGAGACTGGGCC
The DNA here is from genome assembly GCF_000317835.1 of Deinococcus peraridilitoris DSM 19664. Classification (NCBI taxonomy): domain Bacteria; kingdom Thermotogati; phylum Deinococcota; class Deinococci; order Deinococcales; family Deinococcaceae; genus Deinococcus; species Deinococcus peraridilitoris. Next base: position 850,209 of record NC_019793.1, read on the forward strand.
ACCCGAGCAGCTGACCGAAGCGGAGGCGAGAAAGACGCCTCCGCTTCGCCATGGAGCGTTGATGCTGCGCCCCGGCCCACGATTTCAGGCCAGCGCGAGCACTGCCCGTCACTTTCGATTACCATTGAGCGCGAATGAAGATTCTGCTGAGCGGCTACTACGGCTTTCACAACACCGGTGACGAAGCCATCGCCCTGGCCATCACCCGCGAACTGAGCACACGCGGACACAGCGTGAACGTCCTGTCCGCCACGCCCGAGGAGACGGCGCGCGCCTTCGGTGTGGCCAGCGCTCACCGCATGCGGCTCCTGAACGTGCTGAAGGCTGTGCTGAGCGCGGACGTGGTTCTCTCAGGCGGCGGTGGCCTGCTGCAGGACCGTACCTCGTCACGCACGCTGACCTATTACCTTGCTGTGATTCGCCTCGCACGTCTGCTGGGCAAGAGGACAGTCGTGTTCAACCAGAGCATCGGACCGCTCAGCCCGGTCGGCGGCAAACGGGTCGCGGCGGCCCTGCGGGCGGTGCCGGCCATCGTGCGCGACCGCCTCAGCCTGGACACCCTTTCACAGCTGGGCGTGCAGGCACGTCTCGGCGGCGACCCGGCGCTGCTGCTGCGGGCCTCAGAAGGAACGCGGCATGAAAACCGCGTGATTCTCGCTCCACGGGCAGGCGAGCGCGGAGCGACCGAGCGGCTGGCCGAGCTGGCGCGCGCGCTGCGCTCGGCCGGACGCGAAGTCGTCTGCCTGAGCTTTCACCCGCCGCATGACGACCAGGAGGCGCGGCTGATCGGTGGTGAGGTGATCTCGACGAGCGATCCGCAGACGGCGCTGGACGCCATCGCCGGCGCGGGCTTCGTGGTTGGTGTTCGCCTGCACGCCGTGATTCTCGCGGCAGCGGCAGGTGTGCCCTTCGCGGGGGTGAGCTACGATCCCAAGGTGGCGGGTTTCTGCGCCGACGCCGGTGCGCTCGCCGTCACGACCGACTTCGACCCGGCTTGGCTGGGCCAGGAAATACTGGCGGGCCGCTCGGTGGACTGGCACGCCGTGGGTGCCATGAAACAGCGCGCGAAGGACAGTTTCGATTGGGCACTCGCACGCTGATCGTGCTACCTTTTAAGAAACCCTGGGTTATGTTCCCGATTGCCGGTCGTAGTTGCGCACGATCAGGCCCACAGCGCGCTGCATGCCCAGGCGCGCGTAAAACGGCTGTGTTTCCGGATCGCACATGACGTCCACCATGTACAGGTCTGACAGTTCTTCCAGCATCCGGCGCACCAGCTCTGAGCCAACACCCCGCCCCTGGTACTCGGGCAGCACTTCCAGCAAGGGAATGTAAGCGCTCAGCACACCGTCGCTGATGGCCTGAATGAAGCCCACCACCCGCTTTCCGTCCACGGCCAGAATCACCCGGTAGCTGCCCTGCAGCAAGCGCAGGAACGTCTCGGGCGCAGGAGGACGGGGCCAGCCGACGAAAAACCCCTGCAGCTGGCCGGCGCCGATGTCGTCGAGGGCGCTGATGTACCGGATCATCAGCGCAGCTTGCCATAGATGCGCCCGCGTAACATCGGCCATTGCTGCTACGCGGCGCCCCGGATCATCAGCTTCGCGCGCTGTTGTGGTGACGGTGCGCCCTTTTTGGCCACCGTCCGGCGCCCAGGCACGCCCCCACGAACGCCCCGGACAGGTCTGCCAGCCAGTCGTCCAGGCCCGCAGAGCGCATCGGTACGAAAGCCTGATGAATTTCATCACTCGCGCCGTACAGGGCGGCAATCACCCAGGCGGCGCGCCAGCTTCCGGTGGCCCTCGCCAGCAGAAAGCCCAGCAGCGCGTACTCCAGGGCGTGCGCCAGCTTGTCCCAGGGCGCCGGAATTCCCACGCCCTCACCGCTCTGGGCCGAGAAGACAAAAATTACGGCCATGTGCACCAGGGCCAGCAGCCACCACGTTCTCACTGCCCGCTCCTCGACCGGGCAGTCAATGCACGCTCTGAGGGCGCTCAGGCGCGCAGGGCTCGGCAGGATGCTCGACCAGCTCGATCAGCGTGCCGGCGCCCCAGCGGGGATGCGCGAAGACCACCCGCGTGCCGGCGCGGCCCGGACGCGGCGTATCGCTCAGCAGCACGGCGCCTTCATGGCGCAGACGCTCGATCTGCGCTTCCAGCTGCTCCACCCGAAAAGCGAGGTGATGCAGCCCGGGACCGCGCTTTTCCAGAAACACCGCGACCGGGCTGTCCGGGCGGGTCGGCATCAGCAGTTCTACCAGGCTCGCGCCCACCATGAAGGCCCGCACCCGCACTCCCTGCGACCCGACCTCCTCGTCGGGACCTTCGGGCGCGAGGCCCAGCGCGAGATAGGGAGCGCTGCCCACCTCGAGGTCAGGCGTGGCGATGGCGACGTGATCGAGCAGAAGGTCGGTCATAAAAGCATTGTGCCGTAGGCGAAGCTCAGGGAACCACGTAGGCGGCCGCACGCGCATCGCCCTGCAGCCCCGAGGACACCGCTTCGGGTGAAGGCGTGCGGATGTTGCCGCGCGAGAAGCCGCTCAGGTCGTAGCGCTGCACGCTGCCGGGCAAAATGACGTAGAGGTAACCATCCGGTCCGATGACCACGTCACGCAGGTTCTGCAGGGAGGTGCTGGTCAGGACCAGGGTACTGGTAAAGTCGTCGCCACTCCGGTAACGCAGCGTGAGCGTGCCGGTGCTGCCAGTCGGATTACCGTTCCAGGCAGCCAGGATGCCCTGGGCGGTCCACAAGCGGTCCGCGCGCTCCGTGAACCCCGCTACAGGGTCACCCAGCACACCGGAAGCCGCCACGGTCCGCACTCCCGCTTCCGTGGCGGCGTAGAGGGTACTTCCCAGGACCGCGAGATCACGAATGAGGGGAGTACTGGTATTCAGCACGTCCACCTGCGCGCGGACGACGCCGTCGTTGGGGTTGCCGTCCGCACGAATCCGGTCGATTTCGCTGACCTCCAGCGCGCCGGATCTGCGCGCGACGAACAGATCCTCGCCCAACACGGCCAGATGGACGTCTCGTGGATCGGTCGTGAGCGGCGCGGGAAGAAGCGCATTGAACAGCAGAGTGCCGCTTGATGCGTACAGTGCCACCCATTGCTCACGCGCTCCTGCCGGGCACCCCAGGTCGTTGTTCGCGCCAATGTCCGAGAACAACGCCAGGCGAGTTCCACTCTGGTTCGGCTCGACCTGACGGTAGCAGGGCACGTAATCCGGTAGGCCGTTCCGGTTGTAGTCGGGCGCCGGGCTGGCGCCGGGCGTTCCAGCGGGCACCACGGCGCCAATGGTCCGAACGGGCGTCGTGGCGTTCGCGCCGCGCAACTCCAGCCGGTCCGTGAAGGCAACCCCCAGCAGGAATCCCGCTTCCACGGTGGCGAGGTCGGTGACGCGCGACGCCGTGGTGACGGGCGCCGAGGCCGACGGGGCCCCGGTGTCCTGCACGCCAACCAGCCGCAAGGTCGTTTCGCCGTCCTGCACGACCACATTAAAGGCCCGGCCCGACTCTTCGGTGCCAGTGCAGGCGGTCAGGGCGGCGCACAGCGCCACGGTGGCCAAGCGCCGTAAGGGATTCGGAACGGGCATCAGTTTCCTCCGGTGGTGAGGCCGGGCAGGCGCACACCGTTGTTGGTGACGTCGATGTTCTGTCCGCCGCCCAGCGGAACGGAAAGCGAGAGCCGTACCCGCTGCTCGACCGGGTTGAGTTCGGCGCCAAAGGTCCAGCAGCAGCGGTCCACGTTCAGACGGAAGATCGGCTTGAGGGGCTGCGGCGTGGCCGTCGGCGAGAAGGTAAAACTCTGATCGAGGATCACGCTGAAGTACGCCTCGGGCCGCTCGATCGGGCCCAGCGCGAAGGTCACACCGAAAGGACGGAAACTCAGGGTGTCGGTGATCGCGGCGCCGCTGCGGGTCCGGGCGAAACGTACCTCACCCGCGAGTCCGATGCGCGGTGACACGTCGAACTGGGCGTTGGCGCTGGCGTTGGCCACATCGAGGTAAGCGCGGTCGAGTCCTGGCATGTTGAGGGTGGTGTTCAGCACCAGCCGCTGCCCGGGCGAGGTGCTGCTGTAGGTACCGGTCAGGGTGGGCGTGTTCCAGCCACCGCGCGTCAGGCTGTAACGCCCGCCGTACTGCACCGACCAGCTGGTGGCCCCGCCCTGCGGGCTGCTGAGGGCAAAGTTCAGGTTTCCCTGGCCTTCAAGAGGGTCCTCGCTTTCCACCACCGCGTCGGGCAGCAGAAAATCGTGGCTGGAACTCAGGGTGGTGCCGCGCCAGGTCAGGCTTTGCGAGCCCTGAATACGCGGGTTCTGGGTCGAGAAGGTCTGATCGACGCTCATGCGGATAGGGTTCAGGATGGCGTCCTCGGTCGCGATGCCGTTCACCTGCGCCCGCACGGACTGCAGGTGGCCCTGCTGCAGGTTGTAGGTCGCCGTGAAGCTGGCGTCGGCGCTGCGGTCGGGATTGATGTAGCCCAGCGTGCCCACGAGCGGCTGGTATCCATTGAGGTAATTGAAGCTGGTACTCAGGCCGAACGTCACGCCCACCCCGCCGCCGACGTTCAGCCGGGCGTCCCAGTTCTCCAGGCGCCTCAGGAAAAAATCATATTGCACGTTGCCGCGCAGATCGACCGGATTGGGATTGGCCGTAACGGCGACCCGTGCAGGCTCCTGGTTGTCGGCGGGCTGCACGAAGTCATAAGCCTGCTCGGCTTCCAGCTGCAGCCAGGGCGCCAGCCGGGTGGTGGCGTTCAGGCGCAGCACGCCGCTCAGACGGCGACTCCCCACCCGGTCGAATTCGAACGGTGAAGTTCCTTCCTGACGAGCGTAGTCGTAACGCACGCTGAAGCTGGTGTCCGGGGTGACTTCCTGGCGCAGGGTGGTGTTCACGTCGAGGTTCACGACCCGCGCACCAGTCGAGTAGTACTGACCGGTGAACGTGTTGCGCACGCTGAAGGTCGCGCCGCTCCAGGGGCGGGTTTCATAGGTGATGTTGTGGGTCTCCAGCAAGCGCTCGGCGCTGAAGTTGTCTCCCGCAGCGCGGGCCGTACGGCTGAGCGGGTTGCTGGCGGCAGTATACGAACCGAAAGTCACGGCGAAATCCGCGGACAGTTCACCCCAGCGGATGGGCTGAAAATCCAGGGTGATCTCGGGACGCCTCAGCACCTCATTCAGACGCCCCACCGGGTCCGGGCCGAAGCGTCCGGTGTAGCGGAAGGTCGCGTCGAGCTCGTTCCACTCGGCTTTGGCGGTGAAGTCCACGCCCGTGACGCCCTTGCGCTCCACACTCTGACCGATGTCACGGCGCTCCGCTGTGAGCGTGTATTGCAACCCGTTCTTGGTGCCTTCCCAGGGCAACAGCCCGGTGGCGTTGACGCGAAAGTCGAAGTTGTACCCGCCGCCCAGCGGGTCGTTCACCCGGCGCGGCTCAGCCAGCGCGTACAAATCGAGCCGCTGAACGCCGAAGATCAGGTCGTACGCCGACAGGTCGACTCCCAGACCCAGCGAGGGTGCGCGGTTCTGGTAGTAACGCAGCAGGGTGTACCCCAGCGCGTTCGAGCCGATGGTGAAAGGCAGCCCGACACGCGCAAAAAGGCCGTCCACGCTGTCCTGGCCGATCTCGAAACGGGGTTGCCGGTCCGGATCGTTCAGGAACAGCACCACCATCGGCAGGTAAGCCACCGGAGCGTCGGCCAGCAGCAGGGTCGCTTCGTAAGCGATCAGACGGTCTCCTGGATACAGCACGACTCGGCCGGCCCGGAAGGCGTAATCGTTCGGCGTGCGCCCGCAGCGGGCACAGGGCGTAAAGTACGAGTTGTTCGCCTGCAGCTGCCCCGGCACACGCTCGACCTGCTCGCCCCGAATCTGCAGGTCGGCGGTGGTGATGATGACGTCTTCCCCGGCGAGGTTTTCGGTGCCGAGATTCACGACCAGTCCGTCGCCGGTCAGGACCTGTTCGCTCTCCTGACCATCCTGACCGCGCGTGACGCTTTTGTAATACGTCTTGCCCACCAAGGTGAGCGTGCGCCGCGTACGGTTGTACTCGACCCGGTCGGCCCGAATGACATCCCGCTCGAGGTGCAGCTCGACGCCTCCACTGATGACGACGAGCTCCTGGTTGTCGACGCGCCGCAATTCGAGGCGGTCGGCAGAGATGATTTCGATGGTGCGCGCCTGCGCGCCCGCGAGAAGCGCGCCGAAGAGCACCATGAGACGGGCCAGAACCAACATGAAGCGCATGCGGGGTTCAGCTTAACCCGCCCGCGTGAGCATGTCCAAGAAACACATTTGAAGCCCTGCCTCACGGGGGCATCAGGAAGTGCAGTTTACTCTGTGCTGGCGCCGCTCCAGGCCAGAGCCGGCAGCGACTCACGAAGGTTCACGAGCGTCTGCGTGCGGGAGAACGCAATCACGCTGCCACCATTCGGCAGGACGCGGGCTTCCTGCAACTGACTGAGGCCCACCCCGGGGTAATAAAACCCCAGGATCTGCGCGTAATTCCACTGCCGGGAGGCAAGTCCGCTGGCACCCCACTGCGACAGCCCGACCCCGTGTCCAAATCCGGCACCGCTGACCTGCAGCGGGTCGGTGCCGGTAAACGTAACCCGTGTCGAGTGGGCACCCAATGCCCGTACGAATCCGCCTGCCTCGGCACCCGCAATCCGGGCGAGGCCGTGTGAACCCTGAAAGGTCACTTCGAGCGGTCGACCCGATGCGCTCAGACGAGTGATGGCGACGGCCTGCAGCGCGCCGACACGCACGTTGTAACGCTGCGCGACTTCTGCCACCCGGGCAAGCGGAATGCTGAGGGTCCATTCGCTTTTGGGACTGCGCGACAGCGGATCGGGCTGCGCCACCAGGTACGGGTAGTCAGTACCCCAGACTTCGCCGGCGCTGGCAGTGTAGCCTCCGCTGTCGCTTGAAAACACGGCACGGGCAGCCTTGCCCGCAAACGAGATGACCGAACCACGCGTCTGCGCGACCGCCTCGTTGGCGCTGGGTGTTTCGCGGGCGATTCCTCCATATACCTGGCACTGTTCGGAGGCGCACAGATCGTAGGCTGCTCCCGGACTGAGACGGGATACGGCGTAGGTGCGCGCGATGACTGCCTGGGCCTTGAGCGCCTCGGCAGGCCAGCTGCTGGGCATCTCGGCGGGTACGACACCACGCAGGTAATCCTCGAGATCGACAATATTGATGGCCTCGACCTTGCCCGCGAGGGCGCGCAGCAGGACGCCACCGCGGTACTCGCCTCCCCCGATACCCACCACGCTTCCGGGCGTGGGCGGCAGGTACAGGTTGGGCGAACCGCTGTCCTGCCCGTTCAGGCTGAGGTTGGAGCCCTGAAGTCCCACCTGCCACTCGGCGTACGAGACTGGAGGAACACCCGCAGCGGGCAGGCCGGTGACAGCGGCGTTGATGGGAACGCGCACGCTGACGCCCGGTCCACTGCTGACCAGCACGCGGATGTTCACGGCGTGAGCGGCAAAAAGGGCAGACATCGCCAGCGCCGCGAGCAAAGTTCGCACTCGCATGTTGGAGCAACTATAAACCATTTCGTGAAGGCTGTCTTTAAGTTTTTTATCCTGACGAGCCGGCTTGACGTGCATCAGGCCAGCGCCCATAACGAGAGCATGCCAGCGCTTTTCCCACAGGGGAGTCTTTCGTGAAGCCCGGAAAGGTCTTCAGCCATGTCGGACAGGCCTTTCCAGGCGGAGCGTACGACTACGTGATCGTCGGGGGTGGACGATTGGGGTTGGCGGTGGCTTTTTACCTCCGGCGCGCCATACCCGAAGCCCGAGTGTTGATCGTCGAACAAAGTGGTATTCCCAGCGAAGGTGGAGCGCTTCTGCACGCACGCGGCGTCTGGCACTCCGCGGACCTGCCTCCGGGCAAGCTCGCGCAGGCCACCTGGGCCCGGCAGGTATGGCAGGACCCGGAAGCCGAAACCGGCACCCGGCGGCCCCACGATCCCCGTTTCCAGCCTGTCGGATGGGCGCGGGCCCTGAATGTGGCAAGTGAGGACACTGAGGACCACTTTCACGGCGAAGGACTGGCGCTGCTCGAACCTCAGGCTTTTCTGTCCAAGTTCAGCCCGGACGCGCGCGAGCAGCTTGGCACGCTGCTGGACTGGTCGAGAATTGGCGCGGTGCAGTTCGATGCGCAGGGCGGTTACGGCAGCGCCACCTCGCTCGCGCTGTCATATGGGTACGGTGCGGTGCGGCTCGGTGCGGACCTGCTGCTGAACACCGAGGCACGCCTGCATCCAGGCGCAGTGGAGCTGAGGCGGCTGGACATCACCCCTCGCATGGAGGTGGTGGTCGCGCAGACCCTGCGCGTGCCGTGTGCCCACCTGATCGTTGCGGCGGGCAGCGAGGGACCGGCGCTGCTGGAAAGCGATCTCGGCCTGGTCTGTCCGCATGGCCGGGCTTACGCTCAATTTCCCCGCTTGGAATTACCTCCCGCTGCAGGCATTCCGGTCATTTCGCGGGCGGGTTTCACCGTGCGGTCCGGCGAGGGTGGTTTTCGCGTCCTGCCTGCCGCAGCCCCGGGCGGCGACCCGCCCGAATACCAGCCGTGCGGTGGACGACTGACGGGCGTTCCCGTCGGAGTACGACGAGAAATTCTCGATGAACTGCTGCTGTCCCTGCCCGACTGGCCGGCCTTCGAGGGCGGCGCGCTCAACCTCGGCAAGACGGTGGTGGATGTGCCGGGCGGCTGGGAAGCCCGGCCGCGCGGAGGATGGCCGCTGTGGCGGCACGTGGCCGACAACGTGACCCTGCTGCTGGGTGGCCTGGAGAGTGACCGCCTGGGTCTGCCCACAGCCCTCGACCTGGCGTACGAATTGGCAGGAATTGCCGGGCGACCTTGGCACGACGTGTAGACGGCCGGCTGGGCACCCGGTACACCAGTGGATAGCATCGGGCATGGATCAGGGCTATCTGGAGCGCATTCTCACCAGTCGTGTCTATGAGGTGGCGCATGAAACCCCATTGCAGCCGGCCGCCCAGTTGTCCAGCCGCTTGGGCAACCGGGTGCTCTTCAAGCGCGAAGACACCCAGCCCATTTTTTCTTTCAAGCTGCGCGGCGCTTACAACAAGATGGCGCAGCTTTCCCAGGAGGAACGGGCCTGCGGGGTCATCTGCGCCTCGGCCGGCAACCATGCGCAGGGAGTTGCCTTCGCGGCGCAGCATCTCGGGATTCATGCGGTGATCGTGATGCCCGCGACCACCCCGGAAATCAAGGTGAGCGCGGTGCGGTCACGCGGCGCCGAGGTGGTCCTGATCGGTGACAGCTACAGCGACGCGGAAGCGCACGCCTTCGAGCTGCAGCGCGAGCGGGGCCTCACCTTCGTGCATCCCTACGACGATCCTCTGGTCATCGCAGGTCAGGGCACCATCGGGCTGGAGTTGCTGCGGCAAGCGCCGGAGCGGCCCTTCCGGGTCTTCGTTCCCATCGGTGGCGGGGGCCTGATCGCTGGCATCGCGGTTTTTCTGCGCAGCCTCGATCCACGCATCGAAGTGATCGGCGTCGAGCCCGACGACTCCGACGCGATGTTTCAGAGCCTGCAGGCCGGGGAACGTGTACGCCTCGATCAGGTGGGCATCTTCGTGGATGGTGTGGCCGTGCGTCAGGTGGGCGCCCACACCTTCGACCTGACGCGCCGTTACGTCAGCAAAATCGTGCGTGTCGGTACCGACGAGGTGTGCGCGGCCGTCAAGGACGTGTTCGAAGACACCCGCGCGGTGATGGAGCCGGCGGGTGCGCTCGCCGTCGCGGGCCTCAAG